>JANMPY010000283.1:0-1600 GCA_031370095.1 Betaproteobacteria bacterium | reverse complement strand
CGATCCAGAAACGATTGCAGATGTTCGTGTTGCGGGCCAAGGTAAAGCTTACCGATGAGAGCGACAACTGGGCGCGCTTCGGCGTGGCGGGCGCAAAGGCGGAAATGCTGTTGCGCGAAACTTTTGGCGCGTTGCCAGTTGAGGCAATGTCGACACTGCACACGGAGGCGGGTCGCATCATTAAGCTTTCCGACACGCGCTTTATCGTTGTTGCCAATCCGGACGTGGCGATCACATTGTGGAATCAGCTCGCCGATAAAGCCGTGAAAGTTGGTGCCGAGACTTGGGATTGGCTATCGATCCAACAAGGCATCATCACGGTGCTGCCGGAAACGCAGGATGCGTTCGTGCCGCAGATGGCAAATTTTGAATTGATCGGCGGCGTGAGCTTCAAGAAAGGCTGCTACCCGGGACAGGAAATTGTCGCCCGCACGCAATATCGCGGCATTCTGAAACGTCGCATGGTGTTGGCGCACGTCGCGGTCGCACCTGCACCAAAACCCGGCGACAAATTATTCAGCGAAGCATTCGGCGATCAGGCTGCCGGTGAAATCGCCAACGTCGCGCCCGCGCCGGATGGTGGCTTTGACATGCTGGTGGTGGCGCAGACGTCTGCCATCAAGGACAAGGCGTTAAGCTATGCGGCGCTCGACGGCCCGACCGTCACCATCAAGCCGCTGCCATACGAATTGCCGATTTCCTGAATTCGTTTGCGCGTTTTCTGATGTTTGGCGAATCGTCTATTCGGCAGTTACAAGTTCGCGCAAACCGGCGCGCTTAGCGCCTGATAAATTTCGCCGGTACGCAAATTCTGCACGAACGCCACCACCGACAAATCGCCGCGCTTCCAGGTTTGCTCAAGTGTGATTGGTCGTTTGATGAACAGCTTGCCGTCGGCGCGATCCTTCGATTCACCACCGAGCGGGCCGATCAGCGTGCGGACGACGTGATCGTGCTTGAGCGTGGTGCCGCGATTCTCTCCAGCAGTAACGCGGTTGGATAGGTTATTTTCGGTAATCGCCAGAAATACCGCAGCGTCAGCGCGATCAGAAATCTGCGGCAACGTCACCGCGAGGGCTGCGTCCAATCCCGAAGTCGCCGTGGTGAATTCCAGCGCGAGATTTGCGCGCGGTGTGCGTACCGCGATATTTTTCAAACCCGAACTAAACTGCGACTGGTCACTCCAGCGCCGTTGATCCTGGCCGTTCAACATCACCTGCGGCGTGTACGAAGTCCGTCCGCCCTGACGGCGCACCGAATCGCGCTGCCGCTCTCCAAAATCTGCTTTGGCAAAGCGATCCTTCCAGCCGATGTAGTCCCAATAATCGACATGGAACGCGAGCGGCACGACGCCGTCTTTCTTGGCGTTCAACGTGGAAAACCATTTGTCTGCGGGTGGGCAACTGTCGCAGCCTTCGGAGGTATATAACTCCGCAATGGCGACGGTTGACGATCCGCTGGAAACTTTTTGCGGGCCCGTGCAGCTTGCTGCAGACACTCCGCCAGCCATCAAAAATACCGGGGTCAAAATTGCCACTGCCATCGCTTTGCGCATGCCGTTCTCCGTATTCATCAAGTGTTTGCTTGGTCGTTAAACGGT
>JANMPY010000273.1:0-5925 GCA_031370095.1 Betaproteobacteria bacterium | reverse complement strand
GGCTTCACCGCGTAGCTGAACAGCATCGCCGTCAGATTGGTCGGGAATGATCTTGTGAGCACGTTGTACTGCTCAACCGAAGTCGTGAATCGATTGCGGGCGACCGTGATGCGGTTCTCGGTGCCTTCAAGCTGCGATTGGAGTTCGCGGAAATTCGCATCCGATTTTAGTTGCGGATAATTTTCAGCCACCACCAGCAACCGCGACAACGCGCTAGACAACTCGCCCTGCGCCTTCTGGAAATTTTTCAGTGTTTCCGGATTGTTGACCACGTCGGCACCGATATTCATCTGGCCGACTTTGGCGCGCGCGTTGGTTACGCCGAGAAACACATCCTTCTCCTGCTGCGCGTAGCCCTGCACGGTCGCGACCAGATTGGGAATCAAATCCGAGCGACGCTGATATTGATTCAGCACCTCAGCCCAGGCTTTTTTAACGGCTTCGTCTTTCGCCTGAAAGTCGTTGTAGCCACAGCCAGATAAAGTAAATATGGCGGTCAAGCCAAACATTAGTGCCAATTTGCGCATGGTTGTCTCCTGAAAAAAGTCGGTCTTGAAAGTTGCATCACCGTAGCCGGTAAATATGGCCGATTATGCCGATTGCAACTGCGTTTGCAAGCTGTTTTGCCAAAGTCACACTTTTGTTGCGGCCGTTGCCAAGAGTCTGGCCATTTCGCGCTTGGCAAAAACCATGTCTTCCCATGCTTTCAATTTCTCCGTCAGGCTGCGCAGTAGATACGACGGATGGTAGGTGGCAACCATGGCGATGCCGCGATATTCATGCAGCGTGCCGCGCATCGACGCCATACTTGCATCCGATCCGGTCAGGCGCATGACTGCGGTTTTGCCGAGCGCCACGATCAGCTTTGGCTGGATCAAATCGATCTGGCGATCCAGCAGCGGCGCGCACGCAGCTGCTTCATCCAGGGTCGGCGTGCGGTTGCCGGGTGGACGGCACTTGACGACGTTGGCGATATAGACTTCACGACCGCGTTGCAAGCCGGCTGCGGCCAGCATCGCATCGAGCAGCTTGCCCGACTGCCCGACGAAAGGCTCGCCTTCCTGATCCTCCTCGGCACCCGGGCCTTCGCCGACGAACAACCACGTCGCTGATTCGGCACCGACGCCGAACACGGCCTGCTTGCGCTGTTTGCAAAGCCCACAGGCCGCACAAGTGGCGCTCTCAGCTTTCAATGCCGCCCAGTCCATTACGGCGATACGCGAGGCGCGTGCGGGGTCGATCAGCATCGACGCAGCATTGGCAGGCTGCGTGAATTTTTGCGCCTGAACGGGCGAGCGACTCGTCGTTACAGGCATCTCTTTCGCGGCAATTTTCGGCACCGCGTCAGGAGTTGCCTGCGCAGGCAGCCGTCCCTGTTGCTGGAAAGTTTCCAGCAATTCCAGCTCGTGCAAAAAATCCTCAAAGGGTTTAGTACTCACAGAATTTTCTTCGCAATATTGACGCCGAGAAAAAAGGCATCCTCACGTCCCGTCACGGCTGGATAGTAGTCGCGACGCACGCCTAGTTGTTTGAAACCGAATCGCTGATAGAGCTTGAGGCCCGCGACGTTCGACGGGCGCACCTCAAGGTAAAGCATATCGCGCTTGCCGTCCTCGGCCCGGTCTAGCAGAAATTGCAAAAACTTCGTCGCGACGCCGCGTTGCTGCCAGCGACTAGCGACCGCGAAATTGAGCAAATGCGCTTCATCGAGTGCTGTCATCACCACCGCGTAGCCAATCAATTCACCGCCCGTCCAGCAGCCCCAGCATTCATACGCGCTCAACAGTGAGTCGCGGAAATTGCCGACGGTCCACGGAAACACATACACATCCGACTCGATCGCAGCGACCACCTCGAGATCCTGCTCGCGCATGGCACGGAAGGATAATTCCGGCGCGGGTGGCGTTGCAAGTACCGCGCTCATGGCCGCGCTGCGCCAGGTTTCGCGGTGTGATGCTCGCGGCGCTCGTCGATCGTCATCGCCACTTTGTTGCGCAGATAAAGTGGTGCCGCGTGTTCTGGCGCGATTGCGCTCGCCATGCCGGCGTTTGCCAATTGCCGCGCGGCAATTTGTGCAACGTCGATTGCGCGCGGCAGCACACCAACCATCACGTTCGCAATTTGATTGCCGTAGCGCGTCGCCAACGAACCACGTAGCGCGGGAACATCGAAACCACTACCGACCGCCGTCCAGCCTTCGCCGTCGAGCGTCGGCAAGGCATCGGGCTTGACGAGCATTGGTGCGATGGTCGTCTGCCAGCCGCTGCGGATTGATTCGTCTCGTGCCCCACCAGACGTCATATCGCGCTGATAAGCGGCAAAATAAATCTCACCCATGCGCGCGTCTATTGCCACGATCACCCGCGCGGCACCGGTTTGCTCTGCCAGCGCCATCTGCGTCGGCACGGGTACCAATAATTTGCCGATGCCCAACGCCAAGCCCTGCGCGAGCCCGCATGCAATACGCACGCCAGTGAACGATCCGGGCCCTTGCCCGAACGCGATGGCATCGACGTCACGCAGCGTAACACCGGCTTCTGCGAGTAACTCGTGCAGCAACGGCATCGCAAGTTCCGAGTGACGCTGCCCAGCGTCGATGTCGCGCGCGAACGGCACACCGTCGCACAATATCGCGATGGACAGGCGTTCGGTGGAGGTTTCTAGGGCGAGCAGGTTCATGGCGCGGGTCGGTTACACAAGAGTTAATTATATGCGGCGTGACCAAACGGGAAAGTTTGACTGCGCACACCGCGCGCGACATCGCGTGCCGAGAAAAACATTAGTCAGCAACCGTGTCCGGCGTCGCCATCGCCACCAACACCGTTTTAGGCGCACCACCACGTTCCGACATTCGAAACCACCAAACCGCCGCCTTCTTGACCGAAACATAACCGCCAACGCCATCAACGCCATTGATGAGTCGCCCGGCAACCATTCCAAGTGTCGGCTGATGACCAACAACGATCACATTCTTGTTGCTTTTCGGCCAATTCGCGGCGCGCAGGATCGCATCTGCGCTTGCATCCGGCGCAATCGAGGCGATTGTTTCCACAGGCATGCCAAGCGTCGCTGCTGTCTGCTGCGCACGCACTGCGGGGCTGGCGATGACGCGCCATTGACTCGTGCGCGTGGGCAGATTGCCAAACTGCGACTGCAGCCAATGCGCCATCTTTGCCGCTTGCGCCTCGCCTCGCACCGTCAACCGACGCGCGTGATCACTACCGGTGCTGTCTTCGGCTTCGGCGTGACGCCAGAGAATAATATCCATTCAGCTAATCGCCTCTATTGCCGTCGGTGCTGGATTTGCAACCCGCGCGGTCAGATAAAGACCGACGAAAATTAATCCCACGCCAACCAGATGAAACCAGAATAATCGCTCGTCCAAAAAAAGCCACGCCAACAGGCAACCAAACACCAACACCAGATGCATGAACAATCCGGCGACACTCGGCCCGACCGCCTCCACGCCCCGGTTCCAGAAAATATAACCGATGAACGATGGCAGCAGCCCCACGTACAGCAATGCGGCCGCCACGCCCCACGACCATTGAATGGATTTACCGACGCTCAACTCCCACGCATAGACCGGCGTCATCGCGATCAAGCCGATTGCCCCGCATACAGCGAGCAACGCCAAGCCGGGAATGCCTTCGGGTCGCCATTTCAGCACCAGCGTGTACAAGGCCCATAGCAACATCGCCGCCAGCAGAATCACATCACCCCGATTAAATTGTAGCGTCGCCAGTGTTTCCAAATGTCCCTTGGTCAGGATCGCCAGCACACCAACAAGTGAAACCGCCACGCCCAGCATTTGTTTGGCCGTTACGCGTTGCTTGAAAAACATTACACCGAGCAGAATGATGATTACTGGAATGGCCGAGTACAGCATCACGCCATTGGTCGCGGTGGTGTATTGCAGACCAACGTAGGAAAGTAAATTGTGAAAACCCATGCCGAGGACGGCGAGCAGCGCGATGATGCGGCGGCGTTGCCAGATTGTTGCCCAATGGCGGCGGATTTGTGGCCATGCGAACGGCAGCATCAGTGCGACCGCGATGGTTTAGCGCCACCAGGCAAGCGCGACCGGTGGTATCTGCCCGTCGCTGACGACCGCGCGACCAATCACCCAATTTCCCGCCCAGAACAATGCGGTAAGCGCAAGAAGGATGTACGGAGAAACGGAATCAATAAGTTTAGGCATGATCACAAACGCAGGCACAAAAAAACCCGCTCGACAAAGCGGGTTTTTAATTCGCGTTACTGCGCGGGGACGCTATAAATACAAAACCGCCGGAAAAACCGCCACTGCCAACACGATCAAAATCCACTCAGAGTTCCAGCGCTTCAGATGGCCGGTGTAATAAAGAATGATGCAAAGAATCGCAAAAACATAAAATGCAGCGAGTAACATTGTCTCTCCCCTGATGATTTGTCCGGGAACGCGTTGGCTGCTCCCGTGCACTCAAATAACCGCTCAGCGCCGGGTCATTTACCCGTCAATGCCGAAACTATACCGCATCTTCGCCGGTCTCGCCGGTACGAATCCGCACCACCTGGCTCACATCGGTGACGAAAATTTTACCGTCGCCGATCTTGCCAGTGCGGGCCGCTTTGATAATTGCATCAATCGCTTTATCCACCATCGCGTCGGCCAAAATAACTTCGACTTTCACTTTGGGCAAAAAATCGACCGTATATTCCGCGCCGCGATAAAGCTCGGTATGGCCCTTCTGGCGGCCGAAGCCCTTGACCTCGGTAACGGTCAAACCCGTACACCCTAGCTCGGAAAGCGTCTCGCGCACTTCGTCGAGTTTGAATGGCTTGATGATCGCTTCGATTTTTTTCATTTTACTTACCCCATTATTTAGCGACGTACTTCGATGTTATCGGATAGCGCCAGTCTTTGCCAAATCCCCTGCGGGTAATTTTTGCGCCGACCGGGCTTTGGCGGCGTTTGTATTCGTTCAGTCGCACCAACCGCGTCACGCGTAGAACATCCGCATCCAGAAAGCCCATGCCAACGATCTCGGACGGCGAACGATCCTGCTCCATGAATAACTCGACGATCTGGTCAAGCGTATCGTACGGCGGCAATGAATCCTGATCCTTTTGATCGGGCGCCAATTCGGCGCTCGGCGGACGCGTGATGACGCGTTCCGGAATCACCCGCGACAGCCCATTTCGATAAGCGCACAGTTTATACACCAGTGTTTTTGACACATCTTTAAGAATCGCGAATCCCCCCGCCATATCACCATAGAGCGTCGAATAGCCGACCGCCATTTCGCTTTTGTTGCCGGTCGTCACCACCATCGCGCCGAATTTGTTGGACAGCGCCATCAGTAGCGTGCCACGCACGCGTGCCTGAATATTCTCCTCCGTCGTGTCGGGTTTGGTGCCCGCAAACTCGCCGGCGAGTGAAGTCTTGAACGCTTCAAACATCGGCGTCACGCCAATTTCGGAATAACGTATGCCCTGAATCTGCATCATTTCGCGCGAATCATCGAGCGATATTTGCGCGGTGAATTCGGATGGCATCATCACCGCATGGACGCGTTCGCGGCCGAGTGCATCGACCGCGATTGCCAGCGTCAGCGCCGAATCGACACCGCCCGACAAGCCCAGCAACACACAGGGGAAACCGTTTTTGTTCACATAGTCGCGCAGCGCAACCACCAACGCGCGGTACACGCTCGCTTCTGTCGACATCGCGGGATGCACCGCACCTTTTATGTGGCCATTGACGAATTCAACAATGCCCAGCGTCTCTTCAAATTCACGTTCCTGATAGCCGACTGCGCCATCCGCATTGATGCCAAATGAGGCACCATCGAACAACAGCTCATCCTGCCCGCCCGTCCAGTGCGCATACAAAATCGGCACGCCGCTTTCCTCCACGCGCGCGCGAACCACGTCGTAGCGCGT
>JANMPY010000269.1:0-9488 GCA_031370095.1 Betaproteobacteria bacterium | reverse complement strand
ATTCACCGATGCGGGTCAAATGCGGGTCGCTGAGTGTGCCGATGCTCGCCTTGCCAGTGAGTTCGCCCTTGAATGACAATGCAACGTTTTGCAGGTCGCGCGCTGCCGCCAGCACTTTTTCCGCCTCTTTCAGCAATCGCGCGCCGGGCGCTGTCAATACCATGCCGGTTGTGGTGCGTTCAAATAGCGCCAGACCGAGACGATACTTGCCGGACTCCTTGTCCTGCTCGAGCATGTCATCCCTGATCAGGGTAGAGGCGAGGCGGTGGACGGTGCTTTTGGCAAGTCCCAGACGCTTGGCGAGGCCGCTAACGCCAAGCTCGTACTCATCGTCGGTGAATGCCTTCAACAACCTGATGGAGTTGGCAACCGACGAGAGGCGGGAAGACGTTTTCGGCAGTTTCGCCGCACTCGTTAGTTTTTCCTGAATGGCCTGTTTGCCCGATTTGGATTGTTGTTCCATATAAGAGAATACCTATCCTTTATGCAGAACGCGAGACTAGCACACGGTCTTTGTCTGAACAAGCCGAATGCAGCTCAAGCAGATTGATTTTCGTCAACTTTGCTCGCCGAGCGCAATGCGGTTGCAAAAAACACCGGAATACAAACAGCCAAACCGATCCCGATCAGCAAGCTTATGTTGTCGATAAATGCAGCGGCGACAGGCGAAAAATATTTAACGATCCCCAGCGCGGCGATGGCGATACTCAGCGTGCCGATGACAAGGCTCATGGTTCGAGAGATCGCGATCGCCTGCGCGTCAGCGCGCTGTATGAGCCGACCGATCCACAGGCTATTCAACCCATCCGCAACCATCATCCCGGCCATGAACACCAGGCCGAGCGCCACCGCGAACACCCATCCGGCCATTTTTGACGCCATCAACGAAAACAAGGCGGCCTGGCTGACGGTATCGAAAGAAAGCGCAAACGCAGCGCCAACAGTCGCGATCAGCACCGGGTGGCTGGTACAAGTCAGCCGGGTAAGCCAGCGGCTCTTGAAGCCGACGATACGCACCGGCTGATCTTTGGGTGACCGAACGACCGCGTGCAGATTGACGGCGCCCAGCGCCAGCAGAAACGTGATCGAGATCCATGCGCCCAAATGCTCCAGCCATGCTGGTGGCGTCCATTCGGTGGCGAACGTAGCGACCGTCGCAGCGACGCCGGTAACGATAAACCCGTGCCCGATTGAAAACAACACACCGGACCAGCGCGAAACACGAGGCCGCAATTGAGCGTTGAAACGGGTCAGACCGTCGATTGTGGCGATGTGATCCGGATCCATACCATGCTGCAAACCCAACATCAACACCACCATGATCAGCGCGACTCCATCGTGCGGCAAAGCGCTCATTCAACTTGCTCCTGATCGGGGATTAAATAAAAAATGTTAAAAATTGGTAATGCCAATGCGTATACAACGACATCGCTACTTTTTCACAAACAGCTCGTTCCACATTTTGTCCCACTTCTCCGACTCATCGAGCACGCTGACCGGATCGATCATCGTGTACTTCATGTTGCTGAACTCGGATTTAATTTTTGTGCTGACCGGCGAACGTCCCATGCTTTCCAGCAGAGCCTGACCTTCGGGTGAGAGCACAAAATCGGCGAACAGGAGTGCCGCGTGCGGATGCAACGCGTGCTTCGCCACGCCAATTGCCTGTGGTCGCGTGATCACCGGATCCAATGCCACCCAGTCAATCGGGCCACCGCGCCGTTTCAGCGTCGTTGCATTGGACTGGTAAATCGTCAGGCCGACCGGCACCTCTCCGGCAGAAACCAACTCGGCGAGCAGAATGTGCCCCTTGCGCACATCAGGGCGCATGTCGGCAAGCCTGCGCATAAATGCAGTCCCACGTTCATTGCCCATGGCTTTCAGCACGGTCGACATCCAGTCGCCGTCAGTCGCCTCGACGCCAATTTTGCCTTTCCATTTGGCATCAAGAAATCCCTCGTAGGTTTTGGGAAGGTCTTCGCGCTTGATGACATTGGTGTTGTAAGCGACGCCGTAAATGGTCATCCGGTCTGCTGCCCACTGACGGTGAGGCGGCAACGCAAACGGCGGCAGATCCGCAAAATAGGGGCTATGGAAAGCACCTAGCAGGTTCTCGCGCGCGAGTGCTTCGAGTTCAGGCGCATTGGTCTCGACGACATCGAAGGCGTGGCGTTTGGCGCGACCTTCGGTCACGACGCGCTGGACAATTTTTTCGCTCACGGCGCGCCAGATTTCGACCTTGATGCCGTATTTCTTTTCAAACGCCTGTCCCAGCGGGGTTGATTCGGTCGGTGCCAGCGATGTGTACAGCACCAGCAAGCCTTCGCGCTTAGCCTCCTGCACCAGCTTCTGTTCACGGTCAGCCCCTTTGTAAAGGTACACCAACTCATTTTTTGCGGGCGACACCTGCGCATTGACGGCCACAACGGGCATCATCATGGCAATCACGGATACGCATCCCGCGACTCTCAGCAAGGTTTTCATCTCGACTTTCTCCTCATTACTTCACTGCCGCGCGTCGCTTTCAGCGCATGGATGTGGATGAAAAAAAATTTTATTATTTGACGCATTTCGGATCGTATGTTAAACCCTTTATTGCTGTCAATGGAACGTAGTTCTGATATACGGAACGAAAAACCACGGATAATCATTAACGATCATGGAGGATCTGCATGCCACACGACAAAGACCGCACCCACTGGCACGAACCCGCAGGCAACAAGAAAGCCGGTTTCGGTGAATTCAAAAAGCAACCGACGCCGTATGACGCGTGGATGGAGTCCCAGGGCATACCGGTGTTCCGTGACATCGGCGTCAGCAAGGTGCAGAACCTCCCGCTATTTCCGTGGAAGCGCATGGGTGGCAACGGCCACTTCATCCAGCTTTATGGTACCGAAACCAAATGGGGTTGCTATGTAGTCGAGATACCGCCGGCGGGTGCGCTGAATGCAGAAAAACACATGTATGAGGAGATTTTCCTCGTCGTTGAGGGACGCGGCACAACTGAAGTTTGGCTGGAGGGGGATACCAAAAAACACATCTTCGAATGGCAGAAGGGTTCGATGTTCTCGATACCCATGAATGCCTGGCATCGCCTCGTCAACGCCACCTCCGGCGGCGCGCTGCTGCTCGGCGGCACCACGGCGCCGAACGTACTCAACATGATCAATAATGTCGATGCCGTGTTCGATAATCCGTTCGTTTTCCGTGACCGCTTCAACGGTGCAGACGATTTCTTCAAAGCTAAAGACGATATCGAACCCGATCCCGTCCGCGGTCTGGCGATGCGCCGAACCAACTTCATCCCCGACGTCGTCAATTGCGATCTGCCCCTGGACAATCGCCGCTCGGTCGGCTGGCGTCGTGTTGAACCATTCATGACCAACAACCAGTTTTACTACTGGATCGGACAGCACGAACAGGGGCGATATTCCAAAGCGCATGCGCATACCTCTGCGGCGATTCTGATTTGTCTCAAGGGCAAAGGTTATACGTACAGTTGGCCTGAACGCTGTGGCGTGAATCCATGGAAGGACGGCCATGCCGATGAAATCCGGCGTCTCGATTACGAACCGGTCGGCATGGTGACCGCTGCCCCCGGCGGTGCCCGCTGGTATCACCAGCATTTCAGCGCAGGGGCGGAGCCGTTGCGCCTTACTGCGTGGTTCGGGCCACACAATCCGGGTCGCGATCCAGGTGCTCCCGGTGCCAAGCACACCGATTACACTGCGATCGACGTGAATCAAGGTGGCAGTGCGATCCCATACTGGATGGAAGACCCGTACCTGCGCGCCGAGTATGAAGCCAAGCTCAAGGAAAACGGCGTCGGCAATCGCATGGATCCCTCCTGGTACGAGAAACCCGCCGACGCGGATACCCAGAAAACAGTCGTTTGAAAAACGTCGCCGCATGAGCACCGACGATAGCGAACGAACAGCGGGGACGCACGGCGAGACGATAGGCGGGCGCGTATTCTTCAGCAACGTCCGGCGCAGCCTAGAGGTTGAAGACGAAATACTCCTCATCAGCGTGGGGGTCGATATTGGTTCATCGACCTCTCATCTGGTGTTTTCGCGTTTGTTGCTCGAGCGGCTCGACAATCGTTACGTCGTCTCCAAACGCGAAATTGTCCATGAGTCCAATGTATTGCTCACGCCTTACGCCGCCGATCAGACCATCGACGCTGTGGCATTGGGGGCATTCATCGACGCGCAATACGATCTGGCCAAAGTAGATCCGCGCGCCATCGACACCGGCGCGCTGATCCTCACCGGCGTTGCGGTACGTCGCAGCAACGCGCGCGCCATCGCCGATCTGTTTGCCGCACAAGCGGGAAAATTTGTTTCCGTTAGCGCTGGCGACGCGCTCGAAACCACGCTCGCCGCGTTTGGCTCGGGTGCCGCAGCACGTTCGATTCGCGAGAACGCCCGCGTGATGAACGTCGATATCGGCGGCGGTACATCCAAGATTGCAGTTTGTGAAAACGGCACGGTGGTCGACATGACGGCAATCGATGTCGGCGCGCGCATTGTTTCGTTTGACGGTGAAGGCCGCGTTACACGTATTGAAGAAGCAGGCAAACGTTTCGCTACGGCAATTGGCAGCACGCTGAAAATTGGCGCGCGGGTAGATGCCAAAACGCTTGATCGGCTGGTCGAAAACATGGCCGACTGCTTGTTCGAGGCGATCAGCAGCGCCTCGCTGCATCGCAAAACGGCTGGCCTGCTGCGCCTGGAAGCGATGAAAAACGAGCGCGTGCCAAACGTGATTACGTTCTCCGGCGGTGTCTCCGAATATATCTACAACCGGCAAAAAGAAAATTTCGGCGATCTCGGTCCACGCCTTGCACAAGCAATCATGGCGCGGGTTTCTGCATGGGGGCCACGTGTGGAACAACCCGATCAGGGCATTCGTGCCACCGTCGTCGGTGCCTCCCAGTACACCATTCAGGTGAGCGGCAGTACGATTTTTGTTGCACCAATGGCCATCCTGCCGCTACGCAATGTGCCGGTGATTACGCCGGATTTGCCGCTCGACGCGGACTCACTCGATGTTAAGAAAATCGCCCACGCAGTGCGAACAGCGCTGCGACGCCTCGACCTGCACGAAGGTGAGCAGGCGGTGGCGCTTTGCTATCACTGGCAGGGCTCAGCAACATTCGCGCGCCTTGATGCTTTTGCACACGGCATCCGCGATGGCCTGTCTGTTCTGCTCGAACGCGGCCTGCCAATGATCCTCGTGGGCGATGGCGACATCGGCGGTTTGGTCGGCATCCACTTCAAGGAAGAAATGACATTTGCCAATGCCATCGTTTCCATTGACGGCATCACCTTGAAAGAATTCGATTTCATCGATATCGGCGCAATGCTGGAGTTGTCCGGTGCCGTGCCGGTGGTGATCAAATCGCTGGTGTTTCCGACTTCCACTGCGCTGGGGCGCGCGGCAACGTGAAAGCGGCGTGATCAATGCGTTCACCACATCGGCGGAAACTACATATCTTTATCCACTGATCGAGCCAACCGCAAACGGGTTTCTCGCCGTCGATACCGGCCACACGCTCTACTGGGAAATGTGCGGCAATCCGCGCGGAATTCCCGCCCTGTTTCTGCACGGTGGGCCCGGCGGCGGATGCAGCGTGACAAGTCGGCGTTTCTTCGATCCGTCGCGCTACCGCATCATATTATTTGACCAGCGCGGCTGTGGCCGCTCCAGGCCTGCAGGATCTCTGGAGTTAAACACGACAGCGCATCTCATCAATGATATCGAAACACTGCGGAAATTCTTGAATATTGAACAGTGGCTGCTCTTCGGCGGCTCATGGGGAGCAACGCTCGCGTTGGCTTACGCGCAACAATTTCCGCAACACGTCAGCGCCATGGTGCTGCGCGCCATATTCACCGCGCGACAATCCGAACTCGACTGGCTATATGGCGCGAATGGCTGCGGCGCTGCCAATATATTTCCGGAGGCCTGGGCACGCTTCGTCGCGTTCATTCCGCAAACAGAACGTGCAAACTTGATCGCTGCCTATCACGCGCGTCTCACCAGCGGCGATGCAATCATTGAATCAGCCGCCGCGCGCGCATGGTGTGTGTGGGAGGACGCCATCTCAACCTTCCTGCCGAGCCCGCTGTTCGCAGACGAGGCTGCGCTGCGCTCACTGGCGCGCATCGAGGCGCATTACTTTGTTCATTGCGCCTTCATGGACGAAGGGCACCTGATCGCCAACGCGAATCGCCTGCAAGGCATTCCCGGTGTGATTGTGCAAGGCCGCTACGATGCCGTCACGCCGCCAACCACGGCGTGGGAATTGCATCAGGCATGGCCGGGCTCGCAACTACATATCGTGCCCGATGCCGGGCATGCGTCCAGCGAGCCGGGCGTCATGCGCGAATTGATTACAGCGACCGACCTGCTAGGCAAAGATCTCGTCAGCATTTGAGTGTCAGATGCCACACCCTCGCCTGACAGTGCGGCTTGTGAATGTGAAAATCGCCATCAGGTTTTTTGGTCTCTATAGACTATAGAACGGTGTAACTCCAGCATTGGCGCACCGTCTGGACGAAAACACCCCTGAAAGCCTCACCAATGCTCGTGTTTGGCCACGATAATGTTAAATCTTCGCCGCCGCCTGCTTGAATGCCGCCTTCAACGCCGCAGGCGTAAACGGCACCCGCCGAATGCGCACCCCGGTTGCATCAAATATCGCATTGCCAATCGCCGCTGCTACCGGTCGCGTCGCTGGCTCACCGGCACCGGTTGATTTCATACCGGGCAAATTATTGACGATCACCACGTCAATCTGATCGGGCGTATCGGTGATGTCGGCCACCGGATAACTGATCCAATCAACGCTGGTGACTTTGTGCTCATCGAACTGCACCGCTTCGAACATGGCGCGGCTCATTGCCTGCATCAGGTTGGCTTCAACCGTACCGACCAGACTCATCGGATTGACCACAAACCCGCAATCGTGTGCCGCGACGAAGCGGGTCACGCGCAGTTTGCCGGTCTCGATATTGATTTCAACGTCGGCGACGATGGCGACCACGGTGCCAGCGCGAGGCGCATAGGCGATGCCGCGACCCTTGACTATCGAGCCAGTCATTCGCATTTGCGCCGATGGCCGCGACTGCCAGCCAGCTTTATCCGCTGCCGCTTTCACCACCGCTTTGTGACGTGCGTCCGACAAATGTTTGAGCCTGAACTCGACCGCGTCCATCTTTGCCGCGTGCGCCAGTTCATCGATAAAACATTCACTGGCAAAGCAGGTCGCCATGCCGTCGGGGTCACGCAAATGCGCGGTGCGTAAGCCGGTGTTGAGCGATGACGTCCAGTCGAGCAGATTGGCGGCGCGGCGTTTGTTGGCAAATTTGTACGATTCAGACGGCAGTTGAAAAAGATTGGTGCTTTTCGCCTTGTAGCCACCGACTAACTGCGCGGCGAGGGAGTCACCGAAGGCGTCGGTGCCGGAAGGGCGTACCCGTCCGGAGTAGCCGTGAGATTCGAAGTGGTAGAGTATTGCCTCGCCTTTTTCATCGATGCCGCCACGCATGTGGATGGCCGACGGCGGACCTTTGGGGTCCCACGCAGTACCGTCGGCGCGCGAGTATTGAAGCCGCACAGGCTTACCGATTTCTTTGGAGATGAATGCGGCATCGATTGCCGCATCGTCTGCATCGTTCATGCCGTAGGAGCCGGGGCCGGGCACCCAGGTAACGCGTACTTGCTCAACTTTCATTCCAGCCATTTCCGCCACGGCTTTGCGCAGCGGGTACGGTTTTTGTCCGCCCATCCACACGTTGGCATGATCGCGGCTCACGTCAGCCACCGCGCAGGCGGGACCCATGCAGGCGTGCGATTGAAACGGATATTCATAGAACACATCGAGCTTGGTGTTGGCACCAGCAAAGGCAGCAACCACATCGCCGATCTTTTGGTTCTCCTCGGATGCGTCGGGTTTGGTTTCACGCAGTTTTTGATAAAGCGCGTCGTAGGACGTTGAAAACATCGGCACTGGTGTTGACCACTTCACCTTCAACTCGCGCGCCGCCTTTATCGCCTGCTCTTCGCGTTTACACACCACCGCCACAAAATCGCCTCGCGTCACGACGTTGACCAAGCCCGGCAGTTTTTGTGTTGCGTCGAAGCCCTGCAATTTCGCCCCGGCCTGCGGCGGACGAATGACGCGGGCGTGCAGCATGCCGGGCAGTTTGAAGTCGACCATGTATTCATATTTGGCCGTGACTTTGAGTTCAATGTCCTTGCGCGGCAGCGGTTTACCGACCAGCTGATACTGGCTTGACTCCTTGGGCTTGGCTTTGCCGCTCATCTTTATGTCGAAACGTTTACCGCCGATCAGTTCGGCGTAGCTGACATGTCGCTCGGGCGCATTGATGACGATGACCGCGCCATTTGCCGTAATCAGTTGTGCCACCGGCACATTAAGGCGCTCGGCCGCTAATGCCAGCAACGCAGCGCGCGCTTCGGCACCAGCTTCACGCAACGCACTTCCGCCGTCGATAATACCGTTCGATGATCCCGTACCGCGCTGATCGGGCGTGGTTGCGGTGTCGCCCATGTGAATGGTGACCGCATCCATCGACACATCGAGCTCCTCGGCAACGATCTGCGCGAACGACGTACCAATGCCCATGCCGGCGTCGATTTTGCCGACGGCAGCAGTCACACGTCCATCCGTGCCGATCACCAGCCATGAATCGAGCGTGTCAACCGCGATCTTTTGCGGCCAGGGCCCGGTGCCGACGGTGGCGGCATCAGCCATCGGCACCGCGAATGACACTACCATGCCGCCCATGGCGGTCAGGAAATCGCGACGTGAGATGCCTTCCATTTGCGCGCTCATGCTGATTCCTTCGCCATATTGTTCGCCGCCAGCTTGACCGCGCGCAAGATGCTCATATGCGATCCGCAGCGGCACTTGAGGCCCGAGAGTGCCGCGCGAATTTCAGCTTCTGATGCGCCCGGTTTTTTATCGAGATAGGCAGCCGCCGTCATGATCCAGCCGTTGGTACAGTACCCGCATTGCGCCGCCTGATGCTCGATGAACGCGGCCTGCACCGGGTGCAAAGTACCGGCGCTTTTTTTTCGTCTTGCCGCATGGCTGTCGGCGAGACCGTCGAGTGTGATGATTGTCTTGCCAACGACTGCAGAAAGGGGCGTGACGCATGAACGAATGGCGGCACCGTCAACCTGCACGGTACACGCGCCGCATTGCGCCAGACCGCAGCCGAAACGCGGGCCATGTTGGTCGAGATCATTACGCAGCACGTAAAGCAGCGGCGTATCAAGGGGTACATCGACGCTTACTTTCTTTCCATTGACGGTCAGCCGGGTCGCTTTGGTCATGTGCTGCTCCTTGGGTAAGAACATTGAACTATCATCATGTTGTCGCATGGCGCTACAGGTCGTCAACAAAACAGAATGGCGTTCTTACAACAGGAACCGTGGGTTGTTTCGCTGATGCC
>JANMPY010000267.1:0-3499 GCA_031370095.1 Betaproteobacteria bacterium | reverse complement strand
TTCACAGCGATATTTAGCACCAGCGAGTAATGAGGCAATGTCGAGCGACAGCACGCGTTTGTCTATCAGCGACTCGGGCACATCGCCGTTGATGATGCGCTGCGCGAGGCCTTCCACAATCGCGGTCTTGCCGACGCCGGGCTCGCCAATCAGCACTGGATTATTTTTGGTGCGACGCTGCAGCACTTGAATCGCCCGGCGGATTTCGTCGTCGCGGCCGATCACCGGATCGAGCTTGCCCATGCGCGCGCGCTCCGTAAGATCGGTGGTGTATTTTTTCAACGCCTCGCGCTGACCCTCGGATTCCTGATCGTTGACGCCATCGCTGCCACGCACCGCCAGCACTGCCGCCTCCAGCGCTTGCTTGTTCGCGCCGTGTTCCTTGAAAAGTCGCCCGGTATCGCTTTTATCGTTCAGCAAGGCCAGCAAAAATAATTCGCTGGCGATGAATTCATCGCCCCGCTTGGTGGCTTCCTTGTCAGTAAGATTCAGCAAATTACTCAAGTCCCGCGAGACCGAAATTTCGCCGCCCTGCCCGTCGACTTTGGCAAGATGCTTGATGGCTTTTTCGAGCGCTGTTTTCAGGCGAGGCACGGCGATGCCCGCACGCGCGAGTAGCGATGCGGTGCCGCCATCCTGTTGGTCGATCAGCGCCAGCAGCATGTGCTGCGGCTGGATGAAGCCACTATCTTTACCCAGCGCCATGCTTTGCGCGTCAGACAGCGCCTGCTGGAATTTAGTGGTAAGTTTGTCCATGCGCATTTGGTGTTTCCTCGGAAAACTTTAAGTTACGTAAGAGTTGGGGTTATTAGCGGATAATTTCAAGTATGGATGCACCGTTTAGACACCTGCATGATCTGGAAGAAGTCGTCACCACCGACGTGACCCGTGCCTTGAACGAGGACGTACGCGGCGGTGATTTGACGGCCTCGCTCATCCCCGACACTGCACGCGGACGCGCCCGCGTGATCGCGCGAGAAGCAGGCGTGATTGCGGGCTGCGCGTGGTTTGACCGCTGCTTCACCGAGCTCGATCCGGATTGCGAAGTTTTTTGGCACGTTGAGGACGGCGAAGGCGTGTCAGAAAATACCCAGCTTTGCGAAATTTCCGGCAACGCGCGCGCGATGCTGACGGCTGAGCGCACCGCGCTGAATTTTTTGCAGACGATGTCGGCAATCGCCACACTCACACGAAAATATGTGACCGCCGTTATCGGCACGAAAGCGAAAATTCTCGATACACGCAAAACCATGCCGGGGCTGCGAATGGCGTCGAAATATGCCGTACACGTCGGTGGCGGGCATAATCACCGCATCGGGCTTTTTGATGGCATTCTCATCAAGGAAAATCACATCATGGCTGCAGGTGGTGTCAACCCTGCGTTGAAGGCCGCATTTGCGTTGGTGCAGCATGGCGCACCGGCCGACACCATGATCGAAATCGAAGTGGAAACAATCGATCAATTAAGGGAAGCGCTTGATGGCGGTGCAAAATTAATTCTGCTCGACAACATGAACAACACGCAGCTGCGGGACGCCGTAAAACTCGCCAACGGCCGCGCGGAACTCGAAGCATCCGGTGGTGTCAATTTACAAACCATACGCGCCATCGCTGAAACCGGCGTGGATCGAATCTCGATTGGCGCACTGACCAAAGACATTCGCGCGCTCGATCTTTCGATGCGCTTTTCACTTCATTAATTTCTATACCCCCACCTCAAAAGACCATCCATCATGACCTCGATAAAATTACCGTTTCTCGCAGCAATTGTGGCATCGATTTTCACGCTACTGTCCGGATGCGCGTCCACGACGGCATCCAAAGCGGATCCGTTCGAGGGCGTGAATCGCGCGACGTATGCGTTCAACGACACGCTCGATACAGCGGTGTTCAAACCGATTGCGAAAGGCTACGAGACCGTCACGCCCGGTTTTGTCCGCGCTGGGGTGACCAATTTATTCACTAATATCGGCGACGTCGCAACCGCATTGAACAATCTGCTGCAAGGCAAGCCGGTCGACGCGGCATCCGACACGGGGCGATTCATCGTCAATTCCACGATCGGTGTGCTGGGTCTGTTCGATGTCGCCACGCCAATGGGACTCGATAAGCACAACGCGGATTTCGGTCAGACGTTGGGTAAATGGGGCGTTGGCAGTGGGCCGTTCCTGATGCTGCCGCTGATGGGACCTGCAACACTGCGTGACGCGGTCGGCCGCCCGGTGGACGGTTACGCGGGATATTTCCGCTATGTCGATCACATCCCCACGCGCAACGTGGCGTTTGGCGTGGAACTTATTGACCTGCGCGCCAATCTGCTTGGCGCGAGCTCCACACTTGACACCGCAGCGCTCGACAAATATCAATTCATCCGTGATGCGTATTTGCAGAGGCGACTACGCGGTATCTACGATGGCAAAGTGCCGCAGGAAAAGCTCGATCAGCTGGAAGACGATTTGGTGCCGCCCAGGACGAGTGCCGCACCGAAGGCAGACGCGAAGACAGAGACCGCGCCAGAGAAAAAATAACGCGGCGTTTTACCGTCGCAACTATTTATTCCTGTTATTTCAAAACTGGCTTCATACGCATGTCATTTCGAACCCGGCTTCATCGGGTGAGAAATCTGCTTTTTTTGCGATGGCGCACAGATTACATAGTTGCGACGTGCCGACGTTTTCACCTAGCATAAACTAACGTAGAACAAGCATTGGAGGGCTTGGTAGCGGCAAAATGACCCGTAATCCGCGCCTGTTATAGAGTTTGGCACTAGGGAATTCTAAAAAACTCAAAATTGTCTCCCCGGCGAAGACCGGGGTCTAAGTTTGCCAGCAGTATCAGGTATTTATAAAACTTGGATACCGGCCCGGCGCAACCCTTGTGGTTGTTCGCCGGTACGACAGGGTTTTTAGAAGTTTCCACTAAGACACAGCATCAATTTTCGCCGCAATAAACCGTTTGACGGCTTCAGCATTTGAGTCCATCACCTCAAACCGTTGCGGCAAATTTTCGATGCTGTCGTACGTGGACGACCGAGCAGGCTTGCGCCCAAGCGCCTCCACCATACTGGCTTCAAACTTGGTCGGCAACGCCGTCTCAAGGCAAATCAGCGGCACCCCAGTCTCGCGATGCGCCAATCCAACTTTCAATCCGTCTGCCGTGTGCGTATCAATTTCAATTTTGTACTTGCTCCACGCCATGCGGATCGTCTCCATGCGATCCGCATGACTACTATTGCCTGAAATAAATCCAAACGCAGGCATGCGTTTCCACACGTCACCGCATGCGCCGATGTCAAACCCGCCTTCATGTTCGACCTTGCGCATCAGCTCGCGCACCGCAGCGGGATCGCGCCACACCAGGTCGTAGAGGAAACGCTCGAAATTGGATGCCTTCGAAATATCCATCGACGGGCTCGACGTTTGTTGCGTCTCTGCCGAGCCGCGCGGGCGATAGCGACCGCTGCGGAAAAACTCATCGAGCACATCGTTCTCATTGGTGG
>JANMPY010000256.1:0-2408 GCA_031370095.1 Betaproteobacteria bacterium | reverse complement strand
TCTCTTTTGAGAAAGTCCGATTGCGTTTGACGTTTAGCGTGTTTGTTGATCTTTCCTGGACGCAAATTGCAGAGATTCGGCAGTGGTATTCTTCAGGATTCCCATTTCATTTTTTTCGCACATTTTTTTACAACTCTTAAGACATGTCGATGGCACATATTCTCATCACTGGCGGCGCAGGTTTTCTAGGCGCGCATCTGGTTCGTGCCTTTGTCGACGCCGGCAAAACCGTGCGCGTGCTCGATGTCGCACCGCCACCCGCTTGGGCCAATCAGGTGGACTATGTACAAGGCGGCGTCTGCGATATTGATGCAGTGAAGCGCGCTGTGCATGGGGTTGAAAGTGTGATCCATGCCGCTTTCGCCTCGCCTCGCCAGTCGCCGCACACGCTGCGTACGGTGAATGTCGACGGCACACGCCTAGTGTATGAAGCAGCCCGCGATGCGGGGACACAGCGCTTTGTATTGATCTCGTCGACCATCGTCGAAAAATCACCGCGCCGGCATCCCTGCCTGCCACGCTCGGGGCTTTCACGCCTGGATGATTACCGGGCGTGTCGGACGGAGGCGGAGGCATGGTTGCTGCAGCAATCAGGACCGCCGGTTGCGGCGGTGCGCCCCAAAACTTTTTTCGGCCCCGGCAAGGTCGGCGCTTTTGCGATGATGTTCGATGCCGTGCGGCGAGGGGACACCGTGCCCGTGCTGGGCGCGGGCGCGAACCGCTACCAGTTGCTTGATATCCGCGATATGGCTGATGGCGTGCGGCTGCTGGAGAGCAGTCATGAGCGCGGTGTATTTCATTTCGGCGCGGAGATATTCGCTACCGTGCGGCAAGACCTTCAATCGCTGATTGACCACGCTCGGAGCGGCGCGAAGCTGCGTTTTCTGCCCGCAACTTTGGCAAAAGCCGCTTTGCGCGGCGTCGAGCTGGCGGGACTCACACCGCTCTCGGAATGGCATTACTTCAGCGCCGGCGGCATTGATAGCGTGGCCGATATCAGCCGTGCGCAGCGGGAATTGGGTTGGCATCCGACGCGCAGCAATGCGCGGGCGCTGACGGATGCCTACGACGCCTATATCGCCGCCCTCGGTGAAACGGGCCGAGTGGACACCACTTATCCGATACCTGCCTCACACAAAGTGCTGCGCGGTGTATTCCGATTGCTGAGCGGTCGATGATGCAGATGCATTTCGTTTGCCCCCAGTGTCGCGGTTCACTGGAAACGCAGCCCCATGCTCATGTCTGTGCAGCCTGCAATCGGTCGTATCCGGTGGTGCTGGGCATTGCGGATTTCCGGCTATATCCCGATCCCTACATTAGTTTCGACGATGAATATCGCAAGGCGGAGCGGTTGGCGGAAGCCGCCAAAGACAGATCGTTTGAGGAGCTGCTGCGGTTCTACTGGGAAATCACTCCTGATGTGCCGCGCGAGGCGGCAGAGCGCTATGTGCGTTATGCCGCTCAGGGCAAGGAACGGGGCGACGCTTGTTTTGAAGCTATGGATGCACGGTTGCAGCGGCGATGGCAGGGGGATGCCCTGCTGGAGGTAGGCTGTGGCACCGGTGGGCTGTTGTTGCCTGCGGCGACGCGCTTTGGCAATGTGGTTGGCAGCGATATCGCATTTCGCTGGCTGGTGATCGCGCGCAAACAATTGGAGGAGACTGGTTCAGACGCGGTTCTCGTTTGTTGCTCCGCTGAACGGCTGCCGTTCTCCAACACGTGTTTCGACGCGGTCGTTGGCCTGCACGTATTGGAGCATACCCAAGACCCCGCAGCAGTCATCGCCGACAGCGCACGGGTATTAAAGTCTGGCGGGCACTGTTTGTTTCCCACGCCCAATCGTTACAGCTTGGGACCGGAGCCTTGTGTACGGGTGTGGGGTGTGGGCTTTCTGCCGCGCCACCTCATGGGCCGCTACGTGCAATGGGTGAAAGGCGTGCCCTATCGTCATATCCGTCTGCTCTCGTGGTTCGAACTGCGGCGTTATTTGCGTGCGGCGGGTTTTGCACAGTGGCGCATCGACCCGCATCGATTCGCCGAATGCGAATTGCGTGCCGCGTCTCCGGGCCTGCGCGTGCTGGTGCGGCTATATCATGCAATGTTGGTGATTCCGGGGATGCCACAGTTGATGCGTTTACTGGGTCCGATGCATCAAATTTCGGCTCGCAAGTAAATTCGTTCGCGGAGCGCGTGAATCGATGAATACAAACAGCAGTCTACCGACACGGCGGATGACACGCCACCTACTGTTTGCGCTGGCGAGCTGTGTCTTGGTGACGGCATTTCTCCAGTTTCTGCATCCTCAACGACCGCTTTATCAAATCAGCATGGCAACTGGCTACGGTTCGCTTTTCCTGATGGCACTATCACTGATGATTGGACCATGGAATGTGCTCCGGCACCGTGCA
>JANMPY010000234.1:0-1711 GCA_031370095.1 Betaproteobacteria bacterium | reverse complement strand
TGACGTTGTACAAATAAATAAACGCCGCCAGCATCAACAGCGAGCCAAGCAGTGTGTACAGGAAGAATTTCACCGCCGCATACACGCGCCGTGGCCCGCCCCACACACCGATGATGAGGAACATCGGAATCAGCATTGCTTCAAAAAAGAGATAAAACAGGATCGCGTCAGTCGCTGCAAATACACCGTTGATGAGCCCTGACATGATCAGGAACGCAGCCAAATACTGCGACACTTTTTCCTGAATCACTTCCCACGCAGCGATGATGACCAGCACCGTCGTGAAACTATTCAGCAAGATGAACAGCATCGACAAGCCGTCCACACCGAGCGCATAGCTGATGTTGAAACGCGTGATCCACGGTGCGATTTCGCGAAACTGCATCACACTGGTGGCGTTGTCGAAACCAATCCACAACGGAATAGCCGCCAGTAGCCCAAGCACGCTGCCGACGAGCGCAGTCCACCGCGCGACATTTTTTTGTTGCTCGCTGCTGAGCAATAACGTCAGGACACCGACGATGATCGGGATCCAGATGGTCAGACTGAGAATGTAGGTGTTACTTTGCATATTGTTTTATTTTTGTCGAAGTCGTTCAGCGTAATTTCAAAAATACCAGCGTGAGAAATCCAAATACGCCCAGAATCATCGTGAAGGCGTAGGTGTACAAATAGCCCGTTTGCATCTTGCGCGACACGCCGGAGAACCAGCCAATGAGTTTGGCGGTGCCGTTCACCATAATGCCGTCGATGATCGTGACATCGCCGAATCTCCACAGCCCTTGCCCAAGCTTCAATGCGCCGGACGCGAAAAACCAGTCATTGAAACGGTCGAAGCCGTATTTTTCTTCGAGAATTTTTACCGGTAGCGAAAGCGCAGCGCGAATTTTCGCAGGCAGCTCTGGCTTGGCGATATAGCAAACCCATGCGGTAACCGCACCGGCAAGTGCCAACCAGAAAGGGGGCGCGGTGAAGCCATGCACAATCATCGGCCACCAGCCGTGAAATTCTTTTTTCAATTCAAGCATCGTCTCCGACTCTTTGATCGCCTCGCCGAAAAAGCTGCCAGCCAGCATCGGCTCAATCGTCAACATGCCGATGAACAGCGATGGGATCGCCAGCAGAATCAACGGTAGCGTAACCACCCAACCCGGCTCGTGCGGCTTTTCGCCGGGAGCCAAGCCATGATGCTCGTGTTCAATGTGTGCTGCGTCTTGGTGATGTGCATGGTCGTCGTGATGATGTTCGGCAAAACGCTCTTTGCCATGAAACGTAAAAAACACCAAACGAAACGAATACAAGCCGCCGATGAACACGCCACCCAGCGCCGCCAGATAGGCAATCGCGTGACCCGGCGTTGTCGAGGCGTGAATCGCTTCGATGATCGAATCTTTGGAGAAGAATCCGGCGAACGGTGGAAAGCCCGCGTTGGCCAACGCGCCAATCAGCACGGTGAAATAAGTGATCGGCAAATACTTTTTAAGGCCGCCCATTTTGCGCATGTCCTGCTCGTGATGCATGGCGATAATCACCGACCCTGCACCGAGGAACAGCACCGCTTTAAAAAACGCGTGCGTCATCAAATGGAATATCCCGGCCGAATATGCACCCGCGCCGAGCGCCATGGTCATGTAGCCCAACTGCGAGAGTGTTGAGTAAGCCACCACACGCTTGATATCGTATTGCACGATCGCGATCAGCGCCATGAAAA
>JANMPY010000209.1:0-3669 GCA_031370095.1 Betaproteobacteria bacterium | reverse complement strand
CCAGATTTGCAGGTTTCGCCGTAATGCCCTTGAATTCATCGAATAGTTGTTCGAGTAACTGGTAGTTTTCCTTGATTTCAGGCGTTGGTGCGGAAGTCTGCAAGGTCTTTAAGCCGGTCTCAAATTGCTTGATCGATTCGTCCAGTTGCCGGCGCGAACGCGCCTCCATTACTTTTTGACCGATCAACAAAAACGATTTGGTGACCCGTTCAGCGAGCATCGGCTGGCGCGCTGCGGTGTTGAGTGCTGCTGCGCCGTCAAACTTCACGGCGAGCGGCGCTTTTTGCGGGGCCTTTTGCTGCGCACCGACGGCACCGGCGCCGAGTAGAAGGATGACTGCGGTAAAAATCAATTGGATTGATCGTGCCACGTTCAAGCATGCAAAATTCATGGATTAACTTTCAAGAAAACGACTCAAAAATATGATGGATGCAACTATACGCAACTTCGTTCAGATCGGTATCGCCGCCTGACGTTTGCGATCAATGAATGAAATCGACAATCACGCCGGACTGAAAAGCGCCGAGCAGGAAACTTTGCAATTCAAATGCTGCGTCAACACTGACCGCTGCGTTGACTGCTGCGTCCAACGTGGCATGCTCCCGTAGCGCGCGCAAAAATGCATGCTCACCAGCGGCTATGCGCTCAATCAGCACCGCCACGCCATCGGTAATTTCGCGGTGGATGAGCAAGGTGTCGCCAGGCACATCCCAATCGAGGGTCATGTCGCCCGCAAATGCTGGCTGATTCACTTCCCAAATCCGCAGCAGCGGAAAATCTGACTGGATCAAACGTACCGTTGGATGCAGCTTAAATTGCAGCGCGGCGTGTTCATCAGCAGGTATTGCCGCCAATCGTGCCAGATCGAATGCCGTCGCATCAGCCGCATGAAACGCTTGATGCCACGCCCACTCAAGGCGAGCCACATCGGGCAGATAGGGTAACTCTTGCGCGTGTGGATATGCACCAAGAAATGCGGCCCACTCGCCGCCGTATTGATTCAGGTCTCCCGATTGAGACAGATGTTGCCGCGCGAATACGTCAGCCGCGTGGTGAAAAAAAGCTTCCCCAATCACGCTCACAACCACCGGGTAAATATCCTGCAAACCGCCACGCAGATTGGCGAAAACATTGTGCCGATAAATTTCCAATCGCCGCGTGGTGGATAGTCTGCCTGCACGTATGTGCGAGGCGGCCTCGTTGGCGGCTACACCATCGTCTGCGAGCAGTGAATCGGCAAACGCAATTTGCGTCTCACGCAGCATGACTAATCGCTTGCGTGTTTTTTTCGAGGATGGCGCTGGCTTTTTGCGCTTCAGCCAGCAGCACCGCCAACGCAGGGATATCGGTATCCCACTCAATCAGGGTCGGCACATGGCCAAAGCGGGCAATCGCATGCTCATACAAGCGCCACACATCATCGCTCACCACTGCACCGTGGGTATCGATCAGGATGTCACCGGTATCTTCAAATCCCGCGAGATGGATTTCGCCGACGCTGCCAATCGGGATCGCCTCGAGATAAGTGCAGGCGTCAAAATCATGGTTGGTGGCGTTGACGTAAATGTTATTCACGTCGAGCAAAATTTTGCAGCCAGTACGCCGCGAAACCTCGCGCACGAATTCCCATTCGGGAATCGTCGACGCTGCAAATTCGAGATAGCTGGATACGTTTTCAATCATGATGTCGCGGCGCAAATAATCCTGCACTGCGTTGACGCGACTCACGACATGGCGAAGTGATTCTGGCGTGTAGGGCAGCGGCAGCAGATCGTTCAGAAACCGTCCATTCACGCCGACCCAGCAAAGGTGCTCCGAGACCAACGCGGGCTCGATCCAGTCAACCAGCCGTTTCAGCTTGCGCAAATGCTCGCGGTCAAGCGCATCGGTAGAGCCGAGCGAGAGGCCGACACCGTGGGTGCTGACGGCATAGTCCTCACGAAATCGCGCCAGATATTTCAGCGGCTGGCCGCCGTCGCCGAAGAAATTCTCGCTATGTACTTCGAGAAAAGCCACGTCCGGATTCGATGCGATGATCGACTGATAATGCGGCGTTCGCAGGCCAATGCCTGCGCGGCTGGGGTCGATTGTGGTGGATGGAAACATGGCGTCAATAAAAAATGCCCTCACACCCGGCGTTCGGGCAGGAGGGCATCGTTCGCGGCTGAAACTTAGCCTGGGTACGGCGCTTTTTGCGCGTCTTTAGAGTCGTTGGCGGCGACCGGTTTTTTTAGTTTGCCACCCATTTTTTCGCAACTACCCTTTGCGACGAATTTCCATTCTTCCGCTACATTGTCAGCCACGGCCTTGCCTGCGCAGGAATGCTGCGCGGTACCGCAATCGTTGGCCGCTTTTTTGGCGACGCCGAAGCATTTTTCTTTCTCAGCCTTTTTTTCCTGCGCCATCGCGCTGCCACTGATGGTGCCAAGGGCGACAAGCCCGGCGATCGCCGAGGAGATGATCAATTTGCTATTCATTGTTTCTTCCTTTCCAATTGGTTTGAGATATGCGTGATTACCACCGCGGGCGGTTCATTCAACGGCTACAGCCAGAATTTCGTTGACCCGATGCTGCCAGCGCCAATTATCGTCTTACGTGCCACTGAGCAGGTCAGATGCAAGTATTTTACACATCTATATGGGGGCATCTTCAGGCGACGGATCGTCTTTTGCGTACCGATGCGCAAGCGTGCGCAGAAACGTCAATTGACCGCCGAAATTTCTGCAGCTAAGGCAAACAAATAAATGACTTTTCAAATCCTCGGTCTCAACTTCCGAGAGCATCCGATCCTGGCGATGACTCATGAGACGCGCCGCTTCCTTGCATGACAGGTCGATGTTTTCGATACTCAAGACTTGGCTCCCTGAAACCAGTTGCGTTCGAGGCATTCGCGCAGCGCCATCCGCGCGCGATGAAGCATGACCCAACAATTGGACGGCGTAATCCCCTCTTCCTTACAAATTTCGTCGGTATCCATCCCTATTACCTCGCGCTTGAAAAATACCCGGCACGCCCCACCGGGCAATTTATCCATGCAACTCTCGAAGACCGCAAAAAATTGCTTTTGCTCCAGAGCGCCATCGGGATTGGCCCACTCGGCCAGCCTCGGCTGCCAATGACCGGTGTCATCAAACATCTTGTCCGACCATTCCGGGTCGGCAGAATCATCGCCCATGGGAACACTCGCAAAACGCGCACGCTCGCTGATCACCCGTCGCTGAAAGTCGATGATTTTGAATTTGAGAATGGACGTGAGCCAGGTTCGCAGCGTCGACTGCCTGGAAAAACTGCCAATCCCGTCAAGCGCCGCCAGCAGGGCTTCCTGCACGACCTCCTCGGCCTGATCCGCGTCGCGCAGTTTGGCGGTTGCGAAACGCAGCAGGTAACTGCGATGCGATTCGATTTCAGAAAACAACGCGGACTGGTGCTCGCGTGGGTTGGGATTTTTTGTGGCGTCCATAAATATGCGCGTTTTGTCGAAATACAAGTCTATAAGAATTTTATGCAGCACGCGATGCGCACTTGAATTTTCACCGGGCCGTCCGCAATTGATGTCTACCTTCCCACAACATTCTTTCAGGAGCACGACATGATGAATACATTAGTACGTTTTAACAATTGTTCGGATTCACGCAACGCGCAGTTGCCCCATCGCCTCGATGATTTGCT
>JANMPY010000180.1:0-2449 GCA_031370095.1 Betaproteobacteria bacterium | reverse complement strand
ATCTGCCAGGCACCAACGAGCGGCTATTGCCCGACCCTTACAACATCCTGGTCTACTCGCTGGACAAAATAAACTTCGCCTACTTCAAGACCAGCGAACCCGAGCGCTGGCGCTTCAGCATCAAAGTGACACCGGATCGCTACGTCGAACTCACCGACGTTCCGGGCGTGAAGCCGGCGCGATATCGCGGTCGCTATCACTGGATCACAATTGTCGATGTCGGTAGTTTTCCGGCGGGATATTTGCGGGAGTTGGTGGCGTGGTCGCACCGGTATGCGCTGGATGGGTTGTCGCGGGCGCGGAGGCGGACGTTGTCACCCGCAATTTTATTTCCAAGTCAAAACGCTAAGTAATACTCTGTCCTGCCCGCGAAGGCGGGCTCAAATGCTTCACAGCCGCCCAGATCTCCGCCTTATTGAGTAACAGCGCTTGCGTACTTTGTGATGGAAGCGTGATGGAAAGCACGCCCTATACTTGGTCATCAGCCTGCGTCGCGTCAAGTCGGCATTCAATCACCAAAAATTATTCGAGGAGAAATCACCATGAAACGCTTTCATGTTTTGGTTGCAGCCGGTTTGCTTACTTTCGCCAGCCTGTGCAACGCGCACACGCCGAACGACCCACCGCACCAGATGTATGCGCTTGGCAATCTGAAGCTCGATAGCGGCGAATCGATCCGCGATTTTTCGATTTCGTATGTGACGCACGGCACGCTGAACGCCAACAAGAGCAATGCCATCCTCATGGCCACCGCCATCGGTGGCAATCATCACCGCATCGATTATCTGATCGGTGCGGGCAGGGCACTGGATCCAGCGAAATATTTCATCATTTGCACCGATGCCATCGGCAATGGTCTCAGCACATCGCCATCGAACAGCAAACTACAGCCGCGCATGCAGTTCCCGAAATTCAACATGCGCGACATGGTGAATTCGCAGCAGCGACTGGTACAGGAAAAATTCGGTATCACCAAACTTGTCACCGTGATCGGCGCATCGATGGGCGGCATGCAGGCGCTGCAATGGGCGGTGAGCTACCCGGATATGGTGACGAGCATCGTCCCGATCATCCCGCTCGGCCGCACGCCCGCATGGAGCATCGCTGTGATGGAAATGCTGCGCCAAAGTATCATGTCCGACCCGCGCTGGAAAGGCGGCAATTACGCGGCGAACGAACCACCGGAGGCCGGTATGCGTTTGTGGGCTGGCTGGCTTTCCGGCGTGATCGTGCGCACACCCGGCTACCAGGAAGCCTTGATGCCCAATGGTGCAGACGCACTTCCATATCTGAAGGGCGTGCAGGATGGCGGCTGGAAACGCATGGACGCCGCGGATTGGATTTATCAGAGTTGGGCCTACGACCAGCACAACCTCGGAACCTCACCCGGCTTCAACGGCGACTATCACAAAGCGTTGAAATCGATCAAAGCGAAAACACTGATCCTCGCTGGCACTGGGGACATACTCAATCCGGAATTCGAGGCGCAAGAAGTAGCGCAGTTTATTAGCGACGTGCGCTACCTGCCGATCAATGCGCAGCGACCGATAGGGCATCTCTCGGGTGCTGGGGTCAGCGCGCCGGAGAATGAAATGCAGAACCGTGAGGTAGGTGCGTTTCTGGATGTTGTGACGGAGAGGGGGAAGAGGTTGCAGTAGGCTGTGTGCGGATGAATGGGTGCGGGTTGATTTGGTAGTGCCCCGTGTGGAATGCTGTGTCTGGAAGAATATTGTTGCGCTGTCCCCATCACTCCGAAAGCGCTGCGAATTTTTCAAGCAGTGCCAAATGCTTTTTCGTTTCTGTAGAGGCGAACGAGTAATACCTATTCGCGTCGAATGGGGAGTTTAATTCGCGTTCAATCTTGAAGGTTTTTGTCTTTTCAAACTTGGCCGGATCAGTACTCAAGTGGAGCCCATAAAAATCAAACCCGCCTGATTGAGGATCCCCTACAAGCGTCGAAACTTCTGCGAGAAAGGATTGATAAGTATTCTGTAGCAATGGTGGGGTTTTCTGTAGCCCAAAGAAAATTTCGCTCGAATAAATTTTCCTGAATGGCAGCAAACTTGGGACAGCAAATCCGTAATTTTCGCTTACCCAATTCAGTGCGTCCTCCAAAAAGAGGTCACCATCTTCGGTGCTAGACGCTGTTTGCACGACCATGCCATCACGATGCAGCGTTAGGCTCACATTGATTGCGATTCCAGTCTGATTCACAAATGTGCCGCGCTCGAATTGTAAGCCGTCCTTCTCAAGGGTAGAGCCGTTTTCCAGCGGAGTCGAAAGAAACGAATAGTTTTTACGCAGTCCATCGAAAACCGGCGCAACGGATACGCCCTGCGGATTCAAATGCAAGACTGGCAAGAGCCAGATTGACTTGGCAGACTTCGAGAAAATTTTCATGATTGAGCTCCAGCATATTGACGTTTCTCTACCGATAAATTGGCTTTGT
>JANMPY010000177.1:0-2623 GCA_031370095.1 Betaproteobacteria bacterium | reverse complement strand
TTTGGCTAATTTCGCGAGTACCGCAGTCTGATAGCCGCAGCCGGTGCCGATCTCCAACACTTTTTTCGGCGTGCCGTTTTCGCACAACAGCTCGGTCATGATCGCGACAATCTCCGGCGTGGAAATCGTTTGCCCGTGTCCAATCGGCAGCGCCTTATCGGCTTCGTAGGCGCGCTCCTGCAAGGCTTCCTCGACGAACACGTGGCGCGGTACCTCGGCCATCACGTTCAGCACCCGCTCATTTTTCACGCCGCGCAATCGCAACGCCTCGATCATGCGCACGCGGGTGCGATCCGAGGTCATGCCCGAGCCTGTGAATTTTGATGCGGTCACGCTCATGCCAGAAGCCACTCCGCCACCGATTTCATTTGCTGATAATTGGTCAGATCAACCTGCAGCGGCGTCACTGACACACGCTTGTTATCGGTCGCGTAAAAATCGGTACCGGGACCTGCATCCGCCGCGCCGCCAGCCGCGCCGATCCAATATACCGCCTCGCCGCGCGGGCTCATCGCCTTCACTGCGCCCTCCGCCTTATGGCGCTTGCCCAGACGCGTGGTCTCGTAGCCCTGCAATTGATCCGTCGGCAGGTCGGGCACGTTCACATTAAGCAGCGTCGGCGTTTTGATCGGATTGCGTTGAAAGCGCGCGACCAGCTCAGCCGCGACCGCGCCAGCCGTCGCGAAATGTTTTTGCGAGCTGCCCGCCATCGACACCGCAATCGCAGGAATGCCCAGCAGAAAACCCTCGGTCGCCGCCGCGACGGTACCGGAATAAATCGTATCGTCACCCATGTTTGCGCTGGAATTGATGCCGGAAATAATCATGTCCGGAACGAAATCCAGCATGCCGGTAACGGCCAGATGCACGCAATCGGTAGGTGTGCCGTTAACGTGAAAAAATCCGTTCGGCGCCTGGTTGATCGACAACGGCCGGTCGAGCGTGAGCGAGTTGGAGGCACCGCTGCGATCGCGTTCGGGGGCAACGACGGTAATTTGGGCGAGAGGGCTAAGTGCTGCAGCGAGCGCGGCCAATCCGGGTGCGAAATAGCCGTCGTCGTTCGAGAGGAGGATACGCATGATTTATCTGAAAATTTAACATTACGATTATGGCACGCGCGGTATCGGCGCTCTGATGTTTCGGCAAATTTGGAGTCACGTATAATGATGATGCACCGCAATAATCGCTGTTAAATCCCCGGAATCTGCCATGTCATTTTTAGCCGCCCGCCTATCCCGCGTCAAACCCTCCGCCACCATCGCGATCTCCGCCAAAGCCAACGCGCTCAAGGCACAGGGTAAAAATATTATTGCCTTGTCATTCGGCGAGCCGGATTTCGACACGCCGGATAACATCAAAGAAGCGGCGATCAAAGCGATTCGCTCGGGCGACACCAAATACACGGCTGTCGATGGCACTGCAAAATTGAAAGAAGCCATCGTCGCCAAATTCAAACGCGAAAATGGATTGAATTACACCACCAAACAAGTCACCGTCGGCACCGGCGGTAAACAGGTGCTCTACAACGCCTTCATGGCGACGCTTTCCGCAGGCGACGAAGTCATCATTCCCGCGCCGTATTGGGTCTCGTACCCGGACATGGTATTGCTCGCCGAAGGCACGCCGGTGTTCGTGGCCTGTACGCAGGAGACCGGCTTCAAGATGAAAGCGGCAGATCTGGAAAAAGCGATCACGCCAAAAACAAAATGGGTGCTGCTGAATTCACCGTCCAATCCGAGCGGTGCTGCGTACACCCACGCCGAGTTGAAAGCCATCACCGATGTGCTGGTGCGCCATCCGCACGTGTGGATACTGACCGACGACATGTACGAACATCTCGTGTATGACGATTTCAAATTTTCCACACCCGCCCAGATCGAACCATCTCTCTATAACCGCACGCTGACGATGAACGGCGTATCGAAAGCCTACTGCATGACCGGCTGGCGCATCGGCTACGCAGGCGGGCCAGAGCCACTCATCAAGGCGATGGGCGATGTGCAATCACAATCCACCTCGAACCCCTGTTCGATCAGTCAGGCAGCCGCTGTTGAGGCATTGAACGGCACGCAGGATTTCATTCCGAAAAATAATGCGGTATTCAAATCTCGCCGCGACCTGGTGGTGAAAATGCTGAACCAGGCGCAAGGCCTGGATTGCCATACACCGGAAGGTGCGTTTTATGTTTATCCGAGCTGCGCAGGCTTGATCGGCGCGACCACGCCGACGGGGCAGACGCTGAAGAACGACGAAGATGTCTGCGGCTATTTGCTTGAGTCGCAAGGCGTTGCCGTGGTGCACGGTGCAGCGTTTGGCTTGTCACCGCACTTTCGGGTTTCGTATGCGGCATCGACCGAGGTGCTGGAAGAGGCTTGCCGCAGGATTCAAAAAGCGTGCGCGGAACTGAAATTGAAGCAGGCTATCGCGGCTTGAATCAAGCCTGAGCAAGCATTTGCTCGCGACACATAGATCGCCATTTCGCGGGCGTTTCCAGGCGAAAATACCCTGCGACCCGCACCAATGCTTGATTCTGTGTGAGTATTGTGTGCCGCCGCGCACGCTTTTGCGCCGCCGAGTCGCGTTTTTTTAAAACACAAAAAAGCCCGCTTTACAAAAAACAAAA
>JANMPY010000167.1:0-3604 GCA_031370095.1 Betaproteobacteria bacterium | reverse complement strand
CGCCACGCGTCGAGCGCAGCGGGTCCGTCGCGACGGATCGCCAGAACCAGCGCGATGATTACCAGCACGCTGAGGATTGCAGTGATCACCCGAAACACGAAACGGAGCCGCACTGATTTCATCACGATTTCGTCCTCTGGTTCGGAATCGCATATCCGGCATGCTGAAAGCACGTGCCAAAGACGGACAAGGAATCCAGCATTTGCACCGTTCAGCCGCGCAAAAGTGCGAGGGCGCGAAGCATATCGTCTGCGCCAGACGGCTGGCTCTCCCGCAACAGGCCACCCGCCTTGCGACAGGTCCGGGTTCCGACGACGAGCCCGTGGTTGGCCGGTACCAGGATGTCAACCGTGCGCCCGGCGATCACTTGCGGCGGCAGAGCACACAATGTGGTTTTGATCGATGGGCGCAGACCCACTGTGATGCCTTCGGCAAATATGTCGGTCATCGGATCGGCCTCGCCGGCAGCGATCCAAATGCACACGCCGTCAAGGCGCACGGGCACAAAAACAGGTTCGCGCCCGACTGCATCGGCCAGCCATTTGCCGGGCACCTTCACCGATACCGAGCTGTCCGCACTGACCGATGTTGCCCGCAGCAACACATACTAGCTGAACGTCGTAGCCGATCTTGCAGGACAACGCAGTGAGTTAGCGGTGCGCTTCCGGTTTGCGTGGGTTCATGGGAAATCGACACTTGGATTCCGTTCGATTTTGAATCGGGTATGCGAAGCGCAGTATAGCCAAGAATTCGCGGATACGCGCTTATTGAGGAGGGCAACCAGAGAACTGACACTGGAATTTGCGGAATTCAGCCTCGCCATGATTGAGAGTCCCAACGACCTACAGCAAAGTCGATTCTCTAGTTGTTTCGCGGAACGCCAGACGGGTTCATGAGGCGCCCGCTGCAACGCGTTAAGGCCGTTACCCGAAAACCGGGAAAAGGCAACGCCCACCTATTTGACGGTTTTCGCTCCGAACCAACCTGCCTGCTCCAGCGTGTCGAACCAGATCTGCCCCATGCGTTGTTCGCCTTTCAATGTGAAGTGGCACCAGTCGGTAAGAAAATCCGGCGTGGGCGGAACCGCCTTGGCCGGTTCAGCCAGCGGAATTCCCTCTGCGCGCGCGAGCCCACGAACCATGTCGTTATAGACGGGAAAACTGCGGCGCGCGCCTTGCGGACCAAGATGCTCAAACCACTGCCCGACCGCTGGCACGCCCAGCCTCGCTTCGTCTGCACTGAAAACGCCAGGTTCGCCGATTTCGTTCATCCCATGCGCGAACGTACCGATGGCCACCAGTGCGCCGGCTCGACGCGCATCCGCAATGAGAGCGGCAAGGTTGTTATGGAGCATGCGGATCGCCGCCGGGTCGGGGGTGTCGCGCTTGATGATCGAAGATCGACCGAACAGGTTCAAGCGGGAGCGAATTTCCATCAGGACATATGAATGATCGATTAGCCGCGCGAGGATGTCTGGCGGGCCGATGCTTTCGCCACGTCCATAGACAAGCTTGGTTTCGAGATCAGGAACCCAGGACCAATTCAGGTCGTTGTTGCCGTGGTAGATCAGGATCGCATCCGGTTGCAGGTGGGAAATACGCAGCATGAAATTGATCCGCTGCTCGATGGACGTGTAACCGGGCACGCCTGCATTGACAACCTCGATATGTCGATCCGGATGCGCAGTCCTTAGCTTGGCTTCCAGTACAGCGGGCCAGGCTTGTTCGTGAGACGTGACGCCTTTCCAGCCAAATGTGGATGACTCGCCCAATGCGAAGATACGAAAGGTGCCAGGCGGTTTGGGTATCTGGATTTCCGGGCCGCGAAAACCAAGGCTGTTAACGTCTACCCGAAACGAGCCGGACTGAAAGCGCGTGTTCGGCTTCAGGGCCGTGCGCAGATACGGGTTGCCTTCGAGATAACTCGCTGACCGGCGCGGCATGTAACCAGCGTATTGCTCAAGCAGTCTTCCCGCAATCTCCCCTAGTACCAGGACACAAACGAGCGGGACGGCAAGTATGAGCATACGCGTCGAGAACGACCAATGGGCACCCGGCGCGGTCGCTTCGCTGTCGGCACTGTTCTCCTTTCCCATCCAATTTCCTCAAATCCAGCCAAGTGTTTTGAACACGCGATTGTCGCGTACAACGGTCGGAAGATTCGCCGTTTCGCCAAGGCCGTGGGAAGTGTGCCACGAATCGACGCGCCAAAGAAAAACTTGGCATGTCACGATGGGACCTGCCGCACGCATGTCGTCCGACCCCGAAAAACCGGTGTTGCAAGTGGTATTCTTCCAACAAGTGGGCTCGATTCGTCAGCCGCTCAGACGGTGCAACGACAAAAGCCGAATTGTCCTTCAATACGGAGCGACTGTAGCGATGAACGACGTCGAAAGCGATAAACCGCCACAAGATGCGCGCACGGTGCCGGTCAAGCTGTTGCATGATGACGGCACCGAGATGCAAGGCTGCGGATTCGGGGCGGCGAAGCCGGTACGCGGTGAGGTCGTTTTTAATACCGCCATGGCCGGGTATGTGGAAACCCTCACCGATCCATCTTATTGCGGCCAGATTCTGGTTCTCACCTACCCGCTGATTGGAAACTATGGCGTGCCTTCCCGGCGAACTGGAAGCATGGATCTGCCCTATGAATCCAAGCGCATTCAGGTACAGGCCCTCGTGGTTCAGAATTACGTTGATGGGTACAGCCATCACGCCGCAAGCCGCTCCTTGCACGATTGGCTTGCCGAAGAAGGCGTCCCGGGCTTAACCGGTGTGGATACCAGAGCGCTTACCCGGCGCTTGCGAGAACGCGGCACTATGCAGGGATTGCTCTATCCCGCAAGCTTGAGCGCGGATCAGGCACGCGAGTGTTCCGGTGCCGTGGACATGCGTGAGGAAGTTTTTCGTCGCGTCGCGCCGCTGGAACCGATGCGGTACGAGGGTGGCAAGCTAACCATCCTGCTCATCGATGCGGGTGCCAAGGACAACATCGTGCGCTCGCTGCTCACCCGAGGAGCGAGCGTCATTCGCGCGCCGTGGCACGCCGATCTCGCCATATTGGCTGCGCACGCCGACGGCATATTGATCGGCAATGGTCCGGGCGACCCGAAGGATTTGCTACCGCTGGTTGAACAAATTCGCGCACTACTGGGAAACTATCGCAAGCCGATATTTGGCGTTTGCCTTGGCAATCAGATTCTGGCGCTTGCCGCTGGGGGAGACACGTACAAGCTCCCGTACGGGCATCGCGGCGTCAATCAACCGGTTCAGGATCTTTTGACCCGCCGTTGCTACATCACCAGTCAGAATCACGGTTACGCTGTAAGAGACGAGTCGTTGCCCAAAGACTGGGAAGCCTGGTTTGTGAACATCAACGACGGCACCAACGAAGGCATCCGCTCGCGTCACCACCCCTACTTCAGCGTGCAGTTTCACCCGGAGGCCAGCCCTGGCCCGCAGGACACCGGATTTCTGTTCGACGACTTCATGCGCCTGGTCGGCTCCATGGCGCAGCGCTGATCATGTTCGGCGTCTATCTTCCGCGAAAGCCGCGCCGGGTCATGGTGCTCGGTTCGGGCGCGCTGCAGATCGGCCAGGCGGGC
>JANMPY010000105.1:0-1777 GCA_031370095.1 Betaproteobacteria bacterium | reverse complement strand
AAAGAGCCGCGCGCGGTCGTCGATTTGAGCGGCAGCACCAGCGCTGAGGTCTTGCCATCGGGATGCACGATGTTTACATGTATAGATGTTGCGGCCTCGGTCACTACCCCGGCAATCGCGATTCGGCCTTGCTCTGGGTAGGGTGACGCCATCACCAGTTGCTGCGCGCCATCGGCGTCAATGCTCACAATGCGCGTTGTAGTGAAGGTCAATTTGCGTGCCGCATCGGCTGGCTTTTCCGCGATGAGATCGATAAATCGGCCACCGTTGCGATGTGCCAGATGTTTAAGCAATGTGGGATCGGCCTTCACCGCAGCGGAGACGGCGTACAGCGGCACGGCTAGCGCAGGAAAAAGCTGATCGCCAAAATTACTTAAACCGTCGCTGAACAGCAAAACTTCGCGCGCATCAACGTCCGGCACAAACGTGCCAAGGTTGGTCGCGCCGTCGTAGGCTGTTGCTTTCAGTGCCTCCCGCAGTTCGCGCCAATTGCCGTTGACGATGGCAAATCGCTGCGCCGGTTCAGCGACGTTACGTACGCGCGTGAGCCGTACTTCGCCATTGCTCATTTTCTTGAAGTAAGCATCCAGCAGCGCGAATTCACGTCCATGATCTCGCGCGCTGCCGCTGCCGGAGCTGTCCCAGATCAGGCTGATGATGTTCGGTATCGCGCGCGGCGCTTCACGCATCGCCAACGGTACATCGATATGAAAGTAAGTTCTGCCGTCAAAAATCTGCGTGGTGATTTGCGAAACGCGGCTGGTGGCGATTTCCACGTCCATCACACCACGTCCTGCGAAATCAGTAACCATTGCCTGCGCACGAAATCCATTGTTGCTGCGGCTGAACGCGAACGAGCCCAAGGCATTCGATGCGCTCAACGGCGCAACTGAGGTGCCCGCAACATTCACGTCAATTGAAAACGTACCTACCTGCTCCGCAAACTCAATCGGAACGCGATAGACGATGCGACCGTTACTTTCAGATAGCGTCTCGTTTATTCGCAATATCACGCGCTTGATGCCAGACGCAGGAATCGGATAGACGCGCAGTTTGAAATTATTTCCTTGTGTGATTTCGAGCAAGCCCGGATCGATGCGGCCGCGTATCACTTCCTCAAACACCGCCTGCCCGCGCGCTTTATCGACCGGCACCGCTTCTCGCACGACACCGTTCACATCCATCGCGAAGCTGGCCACGCTCTGCCCATCGAGCAGCGGAAATTGCAACTCACCTTCGAGAATACGTGGGTTCGGATTGAAGAACGTCATCTCCAGCTCTGTCAACGCCAAACGCCCGCTGACCTCACCGCGAATCCGTACCGATTGCAATTGCACCGGCAGATCGGTGCGCACTGGGATCACCAGTCGTGGCGGTAGCCAGATTTTTGGTTGTGACGTTTGCGCTTGTGCGAAAGCTGAATGGCCAAGGCACACAGCGAACAAAGCGGTTGCCAATGAGATTACGCGGGATACCAAGGTGTTCACGATGTGCTCCACTTTTTTGAGGGGGATACATCGTTAAACGGTGGCGGCGCTGGAAAGGGTTAAGTCGGGTTAATTATTTTTGCCGCGCGGCGCGGGTTGGGTTCATGATGCTGCAAGCGCTTATGCATTGTATATAAAACACTAGCACTGGCGCGGCGTGCAGGCCAAAAATGTCTGAAGAAGCGCACCAGTGCTAGTGTTTATCTTTTCGATTTTGCCTTGCGACCTGGCACCTACTTTGCGTCACTTCGCAATCTCCTTGTCGCCGCTGTGCCTTCCTCTGTTAAAAT
>JANMPY010000051.1:0-2970 GCA_031370095.1 Betaproteobacteria bacterium | reverse complement strand
CCCAACATGCTGAACAAAAATGCTTCGAACACACCAATCGCTGCGGTGCAAATTGTCATCAGCAGCAAATAGGGGCGCAGGCCTTTTGAAGCCGCCCACATGAATGCGAAAAAAGTCTTCGGCGTGGGTTCTGGCGCTGCGTCGGGATAGGGGTGAACGAGTTTTTCGAAAAAAGAGAACACAGGAAATTGCCAATTATTTTTGAACCACCATTTTACGGAAGATACGAAACAACACCTATTTCTTCGCCGCCGCTTTCTCCCCCGCCGCGCGTTTTTTCTTGAGCCCCGTCATCCACGCCATCGTCCACGGACGCATGCCGAGTGCCAGGCCAACGGTCTGCCGCTGGTCAGGCGGCAGGTAGCCATCGAGTTCAGCCAGCTCGTTGAATTCCTGCGCGATCCGTTCGAGTTTCCGTTCGAGATGCACAACGGAGGCGCGCGACAGGTCGCGAAACTCGAAACGGAAATATCCGCCCACTTCGGCGAATTCCACCTGCAGAAAATCGTTAATCACTGATTTCCCGTGCGAGCGCCGGATGGGGCCATCACGCTGCAGGCGAATCGTTCTCGGCACTTTGAGTCGCAAGGCGTTGTTCGCACCCAGCTCGATGAGCCGCAGTTTGTCGAGCTGCAAAAGTAGTTTCGTACACTCCGCTTTGTTGATGTCGTAGGTATCGAGGATTTCTTCGAACGTCCACTCGTTAAAGACCAGATAGAACATGCCAAGCAGCCGCGCGTCGTCCGCCAACGCTTGTTCCTGCGCGGTGGTCATTTCATCGGTGTCGGCACTCGCGCCGCGCGCGAGGCGTGCCAAGTCAAAAAAATCGATCTCGAGGACATTGCAGATGTCTTCGATCCGCTTCAGCGTGAAAGTCTCTTCGGCGAACAGGCGTTTCACGCTTGCATGCGATAACTTCAGCCGCCTCGCAAGTTCGTCATAGGTGATCGAGCGCGATTTCAGTGTGGCTTTCAACGCGCGAATCAGGGTATTGGTGTGGGCTTTGTTGGACATTGTCTATACCTGCGTCTCAATTGGTATCGAAATACAATACTATACCATGAAGGTATTGCATATCGGCAGGCTCCGGACAAGAATGCGCTGTCGTTGAACGCTCGACGAGTTGAATCGGGCGTAGCGACAGGTACATACAAAAAAATGACAAAGGAGCGCATCACCATGAAAACCAAACTGTTGGTCAGCACCCTGATGGTTTTAGGCGTTGGCCTGTCGCTCAACGCGAAGGCGTCGGAAATCGACTGTTTTCCGATGTGTGTGGAAGCTGCGAAGGCCGAAGCAAAGGTTGAATCTGCTGCCGACGTAAAACTCGACACAATCGATGTGGTCGCAATGCGTGAAGCTGGCGCGGATGCGCGCCACGCCACAACATGCGATTCCAGCCTGGTGCAAAAAGCTGAAGAACTGAACGACAAAGTGAGACCCATCCGCGAGATCGTCGGCTACGTGCGCTCACCGCAAGGCTTGGTCATCAAACTGGTGAATGACTATGTGGTGACAATTCCCGTCTGGGTTGGCTACGCGATGGATCCGCTCGGATCAATCAAACGCAAAGCCTTCGATGAAGCGAGAACACTTGCAAAGGACGCCATGGCTGACGGCAATGTCTGCGCAACGGCAAACGAGTCATTCGATACGACTGACGCGCTCAATGCGAAGCATTCGATCTGATACCCACACCCCACACGCAAAGGCATCAGATGAAAACGCGCAAACATGCTTCGGCATTCCTGACATTCATTCGCACCGGCCTGAATCGATATACTTTGGCCGCAGTGTTGGCCTTCACCTTCACCACGGGCGCTCATGCCAACTCAGTGACCGATCCCTCGCGTGCATCCATCGACGCATCAATCGCGATCCCGGTGACATTGATTAACGGGTCAGCGCATTTCTTCAAAGACGCCGGACAGCTCTCGGTGACCGGCGTGAAAACCGTTGGTAACGTCTCGGTCATTACACTACGCGGTCTGGCCGGTGGCGCGGAGGCATCGGTGCAGGTGTCGAGCAAAGCGATTGAAGGCTCAGCAATCGGGATCGGCGTTGTCTTGCAATCCACCGTCTCCGCGACTGGCGTGTTGCTGGTCTCGGCCGGCAAGGCCCTCATGTTTGTGCCGAACGAAGTTGGAAAGTCGCTGCTGCATCACTCGCGTACACGTGATTTTTAATATTGGTGTCAGCCGCGAGACACAAAATGAATAAACTTTGTCTGACCTTCCTCGTCGCCTTTCTGGCACTGCGATCGGTCGGTGCAGAGGCTGGCCGACCTTGCGAGGAGCGCGCGTCTGATGCCAGGGTGGTGCAGCAGGCGCTGGGGCTGGCGCACGAGGCACAGCAGGCGCTAAATACGTCGGGAGCATCGGTCGCGCTGATCGCGCGTGCCGGTCAGAATCTGTCGCGCTACGGCGTGCGCTATTCGCATCTCGGCTTTGTCTGGCGCGATCATCCGAAAGGCGCGTGGCGGGTCACGCATGAATTGAATGAGTGCGGAACGGCAACGTCAGAAATTTACGACGAGGGCCTCGGCAATTTTTTTCTCGACGATTTATGGAGAATGGAGGCGCTCATCGTGATCCCGAACACCTCGAGCCAGCAAAGCCTCGCCACGCTATTCGCATCGCGCGGCCATCTTGTGTTGCACGAGGCGCGCTACAACATGGTGGCGTATCCGTTCTCGACGCAGTACCAGAATTCAAATCAGTGGGCGCTCGAAGTCATCGCCGCAGCCGAGGCGCGCGACGCGATCATCACGACGCGCGAGCAGGCGCAGCAGTGGTTAAAGTTCGCAGGCTATGAGCCGACCGAACTAAAGCTTGGCGCAATGACGCGGCTCGGCGCGCGCGTTGCCAAAGCCAATGTCGCATTCGACGATCATCCGGGTGAGCTGCGCTGGTCGGATCGCATTCGCACCGTGACGGTCGATTCGGTGTTTGTTTTTATTGAGAAGCGCGA
>JANMPY010000036.1:0-3029 GCA_031370095.1 Betaproteobacteria bacterium | reverse complement strand
ACATCCTGCGAACCCCAGCCGATGTTTGAGCCATAAAGCGCCGCTTGTACTTGCGATAGGTAAGGAGCCGGGACACAAACGCCACAGGCTTTACCAGCCTTGGCGAGCACACCCGGTTTCAACGCGGTAAGCAAAGCCGCGTTGGACGCGAGGCCGCCGTTTAGCTTCCAATTACCGATGACAAAACGGTTGCGCACGAGACTTTTTTCCGGAGAACAACAAAACACACGATTATAGCGTGTAAGTGCAACCCCGGTAAACAGCAAATGTGCCCAAACGGGCAGTTATCGCTGCATATCCCGTCGACTTTCGGAGCCCTGATCTGAAGAGCCAGACGTAGCCAAAAGCGTCTTTTTGATTTTGTCGCGCGCCTGAAGAAATGGCGATGCCAGCGCGGCTTCCCCGAGATAAGCGTCGAGATCCATGTACTCCCGGCGCAGACGCCCGACGAGGCCAAGGAAGGTATCGGTCAGCTGTGGGTCAAACTGACGACCGCGTAACGACATGATCTCGGTCAACGTGCTATCCAGAGACCATGCCTCTTTATATGGTCGCTTATGGGCGAGCGCATCGAATACGTCGGCCAACGCAGTAATGCGGGCGGCAAGCGGTATTTTTGTGCCCGCCAGGCCGCTCGGGTAACCGGTTCCGTCCCACCATTCATGATGAAAGCGCGCAATCTCCTCGGCCGTTTGCATCTGCGCGATATTGCTGTTCGCCAACACTTCCGCGCCGATGGTGGTATGGGTTTTCATGACTTCGCGCTCTGCGTAATTCAATTTTGACGGTTTCAACAAAATGCCGTCGGGAATACCGACTTTGCCAATATCGTGCAGCCGCGCCGCGATGTCGATCATGAAAATCATCTCTTCGTCGCAACCGTGCTCTTTCGCCAACAGCGAAGCCAGTCGTCCGACCCGGTAGGAATGCGCACCGGTGGAGTCATCACGCAATTCGGCCACCACGGCCATGCGCTCCATGGATTCCACTTGGGCTTTGAACAGCGCTTGTTTGGCGACGCGGCCTTCGAGGACTTCTTCACGCGTCGTCAAGCGGCGAATCGCGTTGGCCTCGTCTTCCATTGCGGGATGGAGCTGCTCCAAATGTAGCTTTACGTGCTGTAGAACATTCTGTTTTTGCGTGGTGCTTTGGTTCTCCAAAAGCTGCCGCAAATAAATTAATGCTTGTTCCGGTTTGCCGATGAATTCGAATGCCTTGACTAGTGCGACCAAGACTTCCCGCGTGGTGATTTTTAGCTTTTTTGCCCGGTCGAGTGTGTTAACCAGCCGTGTAATTCCGACATCCACTTGGCCAGTAAACACTTCTGAAAGGCCCTCCGCAACTGACGCAAATACATCCGCGCGCGGCGATTTCGATTCTGCTGCAAACTGCCGTCCTAGTTTGGCATGCTCTTTTGCCCCTTCAAAGTTGTTCGCTTCCACAAGGAGCCGGGTGTAGTGGTTTTCGATTAACGCCCGATTGAGCAGAGCATGGACGTCTTTCGGGGCAGGCGAAAATTCAACGGCGCGCTCAATTGATATTAAGCCGTGTCGAATTTCATCAAGATTTAGGTGGCATAGCGCAATATTGGAAAAAATTGCCGACCGCGTGTGAGCCAAAGCAGGCTCAATAGAAGCAAACGTGTCAGCCTTTTCGAAACACGCCAATGCCTCGCGATAAAGGCCGCTATAAATTAACGCAGCACCAAGATTAACCCAGACCTTGACCTGACCAGTCGGGTCACGGAGCCCCTCTGCTAAGGACAATGCGTCTGCGTAGGCTTCCATTGCGTCCGGCAACCCACCCGAATCGGCGGAACAGATTCCCAGCGCGATCAGCGCATCCAGCGTAGCTTTGGGTTCCGACGCTTCCAGGCCGAGCGCACGGGCTTTTTGGGCGATAGGAATGGCGCGAAATGCTTGACCTGATACATACAGGAACCTAATCGCATCAAGCATCAATTTCAATTGTGCCGGCACGTCGATACGAACCTTGGCGAGTTGCGAGGCAAGCGTCTCCATCAAGCCCAGATCCGCACAATGGCCGTCACGTGTGGCAAGCGAAATTACCTCGCTTGCTTGATCGAAAAGCGCCTTGTCGCCAAACATCGACATTGAATCTATCGAATTCATGAATACAGAACCCCTTGCAATTCTGTTTAATACCACAGTATCTTGCAAAAAAATGTGAACTGCATCACATTTTCAGACTATTTTACGATCAACCCTTTAGGAGCACACCATGAGCAAAGAACTAAATATTGTCGACACCCTCGTTACCGAAGCCCCGGAAGTCGCCGTCCAGCCTGAAATGATCAAACTCAGCGACCTTTCTCTGGCACTTGTCGGCGGTGGCAGCGCAACGGTGTTGTGGTAGGACTCTTACGCAGCTAAAAGTTGTATCACCCTAGCCCCAACCACCGACTCCGCGCGATGACTCACAAACACCGTACTCGTCACGCAAGCTGAAACCCCGTCACGAATCACCTGCTCTTGCTTTGCATCGACCTGATCAAGCGTCTCGTCCATGAACAGCACTTGGGGATTGCGGTATAGCGCGCGCGCAAGCATTACGCGTTGCTTTTGCCCACCCGAGAGACTCATTCCCAAGCTACCGACAATGGTGTTGTAGCCCATTGGTGTCCCGGTAATTTCAGAATCTATTTGCGCCACGCGCGCGCACGTCCGCACCCGCTCAGGGTCGTGATCGGCATCGAAAAAGCTGATGTTGTCTTCAATCGTGCCGACGAATAAATGATCGTCCTGCATCACGGCACCGATTCGCGCGCGGAACTGGCCGAGATCCCAATCGCGTAGATCGCGACCGTTCACCAATACCTGCCCTTCAGTCGGTTTCAGTAAGCCCAGCAGCACCTTGAGCAATGTGGTTTTCCCGCAACCGGACGGGCCAACGAGTGCGACGATTTCACCGGGCCGGATGACCAAATTGACGCCACGAAACACCATTCCCTCTGGCCCATAGGCGAAACCGAGATTTTTGGCCTCGATCATCATCGCTTCCGTGCCTTC
>JANMPY010000033.1:0-3827 GCA_031370095.1 Betaproteobacteria bacterium | reverse complement strand
CGGCCACATCAGCCACCAGCAGATCGACGATCTGAGTCAGCTCTGGCTCTGTGAGGGATTGGAACACAATGATCTCGTCAACCCGGTTCAGGAACTCGGGCCGGAACGCCTCGCGCAGCGCTTCGTTGACGCGCTCCTTGGCAGCCGCCTCGGCGTTGCGGTCGTGCGTGCGCACCAGGCCGATGCTCAGCTGGCGCACATGCTCGGTGCCGACATTCGAGGTCATGATCACCACGGTGTTGCGGAAATCGATCGTGTGGCCCTGGCCATCGGTCAGCCGGCCATCGTCCAGCACCTGGAGCAGCGTGTTGAACACATCCGGGTGCGCCTTCTCGATCTCGTCGAACAGCACCACCTGGTAGGGCCGCCGCCGCACGCTCTCGGTCAACTGCCCAGCGTCGTCGTAGCCGACGTATCCGGGCGGCGCGCCGATCAGCCGTGAGACCGTGTGGCGCTCCTGGAACTCGCTCATGTCCACGCGAGTCATGGCATCTTCGCTGTCGAACAAGAACTCGGCCAGCGCCTTGGCCAGCTCGGTCTTGCCCACGCCGGTCGGGCCGACGAAGATGAAGCTGCCGATCGGCCGGCCGGGATCTTTCAGGCCGCTGCGCGCGCGCCGAATCGCATCCGACAGCGCGACAATCGCCTCGTGCTGCCCGATCACGCGGTCGTGCAGGCGCGACTCCATCTCGATCAGCTTGCCGCGCTCGGTTTCGAGCATGCGGTTGACCGGGATACCAGTCCAGCTCGAGACGATCGCCGCCACATCCTCTTCATCCACCACCTCGTCGAGGTTCGAGGTCTTGAGCCATGCGTCACGCGCCTGGCCGAACTCCTGCTCGATCGCCAGGAAGCGCGCCCGCAGCGTCGCCGCGCGCTCGTAGTCGCGTCGCGCGCCGGAATCCTCTTCCTCCTGGCGCAGCCGCTCCAGCTCGGTTTCCTGCTCGCGCAGCGCCGGCGGCATGGAGTAGATATCGATCCGCAGCTTGGCCGAAGCCTCGTCGATCATCGAAAAAGCGAAGGCGCGTTTGAATTACACGCCGCAGTTCGGATTTCGCGAGGTGCTGTGCGCGCTAGACGCGCGACCTGCGTAGCTTGGGCACTTTCTTTTTAGTGATCCCTGCCGCTTTGTTTTCCTCCTGACGCTTGGTCACGCGCGGCGCTTTTTTTCGTTGCGCAGGTAACGCCGCTTTGGCGCGTGCAGCAATAAGTTCGGGGCTATGCCGCCAGATGATATAAATTTTTCCGATGTGCTGGATGGGCGCTGCGTTAAGCGCGTCACAGATTTCGTCGAACCATTTAGCGCGCTGTTCACGATCATCAGTGGAGGCGCGAATCTTGATCAATTCATGCGCTTTCAGGTTGCGATCAATTTCGCGAATGATCGTCGGCGTTAATCCGTGGTTGCCAATCATCACAACCGGGACGAGTTCATGTGCTTTTGCTTTGAGCGCGCGGCGCTCGATAGGGGATAATGTGATTTTCATCCCTCGATTATACAATTCATGGCTAGCGCACGCCCTAAAAACAGTCGCGATTGGGTTCAGCGACATCTGAGCGACCCTTACGTCAAGCGCGCACAGGCCGAGGGTTTTCGTTCGCGCTCGGTCTACAAGCTCACTGAGATTGATGCCAAGGAAAAGCTCGTCAAGCCCGGTATGACCGTGGTTGATCTCGGCTCAGCGCCCGGTGGATGGTCGCAGTGGGTGGTGAAGGAAGTGGGAGCCAAGGGCAAATTGGTCGCGATTGATTTGCTCGACATGGAGCCGATCAAGGATGTGCATTTCATCAAAGCCGATTTTTCGGAAAGCGCGGGGCTAAACGCGGTCATCGCCGCGATTGGCGGTCTTGATGCAAAAGTAGACCTTGTGATTTCGGATATGGCACCCAATCTCACAGGAGTGGTGATTACCGATCAAGCGAGGTTGTTTACGCTGGGTGAGCTGGCGATGGAATTTGCGATCAAGTTTCTGAAACCAAACGGCGTTTTCCTCGTCAAAGTTTTTCAGGGTGTTGGTTTTGAGCCGTATGTGAAGACGCTGCGAGAAAATTTCAAAAGCGTTGCCGCAAAAAAACCCGTGGCATCGCGCGGTGAGAGTCGCGAAACTTACCTGATGGCGCGCGATTTGAAGCCACCGCGTGAATGAGGCTGATAAAGCATATGTGCCTGAATCCAAACGACAAGGTAATGCGTTTAGTGTAAAGTAGGTGTCACAAAATTAGCGCCGTATCGAAGCTGCCATCCCGCAGCATCAGCAAAGCGAAATCAAAGGAACACGCGTGAACAATTGGGTAAAAAATATTGGAGTCTGGCTCGTCATCGGCATCGTCCTGATGATGATTTTCATGCAGGTGTCGAGCCGTGGCAGCAGCCGCCCCGAGCTGCCGTACACAGCGATGATGCAGGAAGCCAAGAACGGCAACGTCGAAAGCGTCAAGCAGGAGAGTAATCGCACCCTTCGCGTGACCCTGAAGGACAGCAAGTCCTACACCACGTTCACCCCAGCCGGCGGCGACGCCTTCATGTGGGATGACTTGCGCAAGGCCGGCGTGAAAGGTGAAGCCAAGCCCGAGGAAGAACAATCACTGCTCATGAGCATTTTCATTTCGTGGTTCCCGATGCTGCTGCTGATCGGCGTGTGGCTGTATTTCATGCGCCAGATGCAGGGCGGCGGCAAGGGCGGCGCGTTTTCGTTTGGCAAGAGTCGCGCGAAGATGCTTGACGAAGGCAACAACCTCGTGACCTTTGCCGATGTGGCGGGCTGCGATGAGGCGAAAGAAGAAGTTGCCGAGCTGGTTGAGTTTTTGCGTGACCCTTCCAAATTCCAGAAGCTCGGTGGTCGCATTCCGCGCGGCGTGTTGATGGTCGGCTCGCCGGGTACCGGTAAGACCTTGCTTGCGCGCGCTATTGCGGGCGAAGCAAAGGTGCCGTTCTTTTCCATTTCGGGATCGGACTTTGTTGAAATGTTCGTCGGTGTCGGTGCAGCACGGGTACGCGACATGTTCGAGCAGGCGAAAAAAAATGCGCCGTGCATTATTTTTATCGATGAAATCGACGCGGTCGGTCGTCAGCGCGGTGCAGGCCTCGGCGGTGGTAACGATGAGCGCGAGCAAACGCTGAACCAGATGCTGGTCGAGATGGATGGCTTCGAAGCGACTGCCGGTGTGATCGTGATCGCGGCGACCAACCGCCCGGACGTGCTTGATCCTGCGCTGCTGCGCCCCGGTCGCTTTGACCGCCAGGTCGTGGTGTCGCTGCCGGACATTCGCGGTCGCGAACAAATCCTCAATGTGCATATGCGCAAGGTGCCCATTGCCCCTGATGTCGTCGCCGAAACGATTGCGCGGGGCACGCCGGGATTCTCAGGCGCGGATCTCGCCAATCTCGTCAACGAAGCAGCATTGTTCGCGGCGCGTGGCAACAAACGTCTCGTTGAAATGGAAGATTTCGAACGCGCCAAAGACAAGATCATGATGGGCACTGAGCGTCGCTCAATGGTCATGGACGAAGAAGAGAAAAAGAACACCGCTTACCACGAATCGGGCCACGCCTTGCTCGGTTATATCCTGCCAAAAAGCGATCCCGTGCATAAGGTCACGATCATTCCGCGCGGTCGCGCGCTCGGTGTGACCATCCAGTTGCCTGAGCAGGATCGCTATGCGTATGACCGGCAATATCTGCTATCGCGCATTGCCGTGCTGTTTGGCGGGCGTATCGCCGAAGAAGTGTTCATGAACCAGATGACGACCGGTGCCTCGAACGATTTCGAACGCGCGACGCAACTGGCACGCGACATGGTCACGCGCTACGGCATGTCGGACGCGCT
>JANMPY010000029.1:0-3674 GCA_031370095.1 Betaproteobacteria bacterium | reverse complement strand
ATAAAACAATATGCAAAGTAACACCTACATTCTCAGTCTGACCATCTGGATCCCGATCATCGTCGGTGTCCTGACGTTATTGCTCAGCAGCGAGCAACAAAAAAATGTCGCGCGGTGGACGGCGCTCGTCGGTAGCGTACTTGGGTTAGTGGCTGCGATTCCGCTGTGGATTGGATTCGACAACGCCACCAGTGCGATGCAGTTTCGCGAGATCGCGCCGTGGATCACGCGTTTCAACATCAACTACGCGCTCGGTGTGGACGGCTTGTCGATGCTGTTCATCCTGTTGAATAGTTTCACGACGGTGCTGGTCATCATCGCTGCGTGGGAAGTGATTCAGGAAAAAGTGTCGCAGTATTTGGCTGCGTTCCTGATCATGTCAGGGCTCATCAACGGTGTATTTGCCGCGACCGACGCGATCCTGTTTTATCTCTTTTTCGAAGCAATGCTGATTCCGATGTTCCTCATCATCGGTGTGTGGGGCGGGCCGCGTCGCGTGTATGCGGCGGTGAAATTTTTCCTGTACACATTGCTCGGCTCGCTGTTGATGCTGGCCGCGTTTATTTATTTGTACAACGTCACCAATGGCAGTTTCGATATTTTTGACTTCCATAAAGTGCCATTAAGTCTTGACGTACAAAAATTACTGTTCGTCGCGTTCTTTGCGTCGTTTGCGGTCAAGGTGCCGATGTGGCCGGTACATACGTGGTTACCCGACGCGCACGTCGAAGCGCCCACTGGCGGTTCGGTGGTACTGGCGGCCATCACGCTGAAAATCGGCGCGTATGGTTTCCTGCGGTTTATTCTGCCGATCACGCCTGACGCGAGCCATGCATTTTCCGGATTCGTCATTGCGCTATCCCTGATCGCGGTGATCTACATCGGTCTGGTCGCACTCGCGCAAACCGACATGAAAAAGCTGGTCGCGTATTCTTCCATTTCGCACATGGGATTCGTTACGCTCGGATTTTTCATTTTCAATTCGCAGGGAATGGAGGGTGGTCTCGTGCAGATGGTGTCGCACGGTTTCATTTCGGCAGCGATGTTCTTGTGCATCGGCGTGCTGTATGACCGTGTGCATTCGCGCGAAATCTCGGCGTACGGCGGCGTGGTGAATACGATGCCTAAGTTCGCGTTTTTTGCAGTGTTGTTCGCGATGGCCAATTCCGGTCTGCCTGCGACGTCTGGTTTTGTCGGCGAATTCATGGTCATTCTGGGCGCGATCAAGGTAAATTTCTGGTACGCCTTCGGTGCGGCGATCACACTGATTATCGGTGCGGCATACACGCTGTGGATGGTGAAGCGCGTCATCTTCGGCGAGATTGCCAATAACAATGTGCGCACATTAACTGACATCAATTCGCGCGAGATGCTATTTCTCGGCGTGTTGGCCGCAGCGGTGATGATCATGGGCGTCTATCCCGCGCCATTTACGGACGTGATGCATGTCTCGGTCGATGCGCTGCTGAAGCATGTTGCTGTCGGTAAACTGAATTAGGAAAATAACAAAAAATGTTGCCGTCCAGTCTTAATCTTGCCCTCGCTATGTTGGAAATTTTCTTGCTCATCATGACCTGCGTCGTGATGGTGGTCGATCTTTTCACCAAAGCGGAACAGCGCGAAGGGCGGCTATTCATCTTGTCGATCGGCACGCTGGTGCTGGTCGCGGTGAGCCTTTACAACCCGTCAGTTGCTGCAAAATACGCGTTCAATGGCATGCTCGTGGTAGATGGTATGGCCGTGATGCTGAAATTTGCGATTGTGATTTCAGTTGCGATGGTCATCGTTTACAGCCGCGCCTACCTTGCCGCGAGGAAACTTTTCACCGGCGAATTCATCACCCTGATCTTGTTCGCAACACTCGGCATGATGATCATGGTCTCTGCAAACCATTTCATCAGCCTGTATCTGGGACTTGAATTGCTGGCGCTGTCCAGCTATGCGATGGTGGCGTTGAATCGTGATTCGGTAACCTCCTCCGAGGCCGCGATGAAATATTTTATTCTGGGCGCGATGGCATCGGGCCTGCTGCTGTACGGTTTGTCGATGATCTATGGTGCCACCGGCTCGCTCGACGTTACGCGCGTTGCCTCGATCATCAGCAGCAGTCGTGGTATCGATCCGCTGATCATGTTTGGTCTTGTATTTGTTGTTTCCGGTTTGGCGTTCAAGCTTGGCGTGGTGCCGTTTCACATGTGGGTGCCCGACGTGTATCAGGGTGCGCCGACGGCGATGACTTTGTTCATCGGCTCCGCGCCAAAGATTGCAGCCTTTGGTTTCATCATGCGCATCCTTGCCGATTCGCTCGGTGGCTCAGTAGGTGACTGGCAGGGCATGCTGGTGATCCTTGCGGTGTTGTCGATGGCACTCGGCAATATCGTTGCCATTGCACAGACCAATCTGAAACGCATGCTGGCGTATTCAACGATTTCGCACATGGGATTTTTGCTGCTTGGTATTTTGGCGGGCACCAAGAACGGCTATGCGTCCGGCATGTTCTACGTGATTACCTATGTGCTGATGACGGCTGGCGCGTTCGGCATGATCATGCTCTTGTCCCGCGCCGGTTTCGAGGCCGACAATATCGACGACTTCAAAGGCCTCAATCAACGCTCGCCTCTGTACGCGGTGATGATGCTATTCATTATTTTTTCCATGGCCGGTATCCCGCCGTTTCTGGGCTTCTGGGCCAAGCTTGCGGTGCTTGAAGGCGCGCTCAACGCAGGCTACACATGGTTGGTCGTGTTCGCGGTGTTGATGAGCGTGATTGGGGCGTTCTATTATTTGCGGATCATCAAAGTCATGTATTTCGATGCGCCGACCGACACTGCGCCGATTGTCGCCACGATGGATATGCGCGGATTGTTGGCCATCAATGCGTTTGCGCTGTTGGCGCTGGGCATATTTCCCGGTGCCCTGATGACGGCATGCCTGAATGCCATCCAGGTCTCTTTCTGATTTTGCCGATCTAACCGAGACCACGCTGTCCAGCGAACGCGTGCTGGACGGCAAGATGATTCGCGTGAATCGCGATCAGGTGCGCCTGCCGGACGGCAGCGAAGCCTTTCGCGAATACGTGTTGCATCCGGGTGCAGTCATCATCGCCGCTTTCGTTGACGACGACACGCTGATTTTCGAGCACCAGTTTCGGTATGCCGTGCGCCGGCATTTTATCGAATTGCCAGCGGGCAAAATCGACGTTGGCGAGCCGCATGCCGATACCGCGCGCCGTGAGTTGCTGGAGGAAACCGGCTACACCGCTCTCCATTGGCATCACGCCGCGACCTTGCACGCCGGGATCGGCTATTCCAATGAGAAGATCGAGCTGCATGTGGCCAGACACCTTACGCACGTTGGGCACCAGTGTGACGCAGGCGAGTTTCTGGAGGTATTCACCATGTCGCTTGATAAGGCGGTCGAAAAAGTCGGGCGTGGAGAAATTACCGATACCAAGTCAGCGTTTTCATTATTATGGCTGGACAAATTCCGCAATCGTCTACCGGGAGTAAGCACGTGAGCGAACCTATTTATGATCTCGCCATTGTCGGCGGCGGCATCAATGGCTGCGGTATCGCGCGCGACGCGGCAGGACGCGGCCTCAAGGTGTTGCTGGTGGAGCAGGATGATCTCGCCTCTGCAACCAGCTCGTGGAGCTCCAAACTCATTCACGGCGG
>JANMPY010000027.1:0-2292 GCA_031370095.1 Betaproteobacteria bacterium | reverse complement strand
TCCCGGATGGCGCGAGCTACAACGGCGAATACAAAGAGAACAAAGACAAGCTGCAAATTCTGCACGGACAAGGCGAATTCGTGTCCTCCGCGTTCCGTTACAAAGGCGATTTTCGTGACAACAAAAAGCAAGGCAGGGGAGTCTATATCTGGGCAAACGGTAACCGCTATGAAGGCGATTTTGTCGACGATGAACCGTCAGGACGTGGCACATTTGTGTTCGTGAGCGGTGACCGTTACGAAGGCGAATATTCCAAAGGTGCATTCAATGGCAACGGCGTTTTCGTTGCAACCAACGGTGACAAAATCAATGGCGTTTTTGTGAATGGCCAGGCAAACGGCTCGGCCGTGTATGTATTTGCCAACGGCAACAAATACGAAGGCGAGATGGCCGCAGGAAAGATGTCAGGTAAGGGAATTTTTACCACCAAGGGCGGCGACCGTTGGGAGGCGACGTTTATCAAAGACCGTGCGCACGGCAAGGGTGTTTATTATTTTTCCAACGGTGACCGTTACGAGGGCGAATTTACCGATGGCGCGATGACCGGCAAGGGCGCATATTTTTATTCGAACGGTTACAAGTCGGCAGGCAGCTACGTTAATGCGCAGTTGAACGGCGAAGGCAAGTTTTATTTCAACGACGGTGACTGGTTCGAGGGCGTATTCGAACAGGGATTGAAACGAGCCAAAGGATTTTCAGTCTCAAAAGACGGCACCAAGCGCAGCGCGACCATGATTGACGGACAGGTGAAATTGGACGGCGGTTGATTGTGAGTCCCGCGACTTCACCGCTCGACCGCTATATCTGGCGCGGCTTCCAAGCCTGTCTGCTCTGCGAGGCAAGTGGAATGCGCTGTTTCAGACAAAGCACTTTAAGGTTTCGACACCTGCGCTGACGCTGAATTTTGCCGCAACACTTCGCGAATTTTCGGCAATGCCGCCCGCGCCGCTTCTTCACCACGCTGAATGCACATGCGTCGATACGACTCGCTGATGCCCGCGTAGTAATCAAGATCGGGGTGGACAAACACATCCGCATACGGGCGCTCAATCGCGATCAGTGCGGTGCGCCTGCGGTCGCGCACGCGCCACGATTCCGGTGCTTCACTCGGCGTTTTTTCGAGATACGCGGAAACATCCACCGCGATTACGATGTCAGCGCCCAACTCGCGCGCGACACGGATCGGCACCGGCTGCGCCTCATCGCCATCCTGATACTCCACGCCGCGAATCTGCACCGGCCGAAACCGTCCCGGCGTCGCGCTTGAGGCGCGCACTGCCGCACCGGTATTGCCGCGCGTGAATACGGTAAGCGCATTGTTATCACGCCGCGCCGCAGTCACGGCCAGTTTGCGCTGAAAGCCTTCGAGGGGTTTAGCCGAAGTTTGTTCGCGCACGAAAGCCTCCAGCGCATCGCCGTTGCCGGTGAATCCCTCACTGGAAATGCCGATGAATCGCGTCGGGTCGACTGCCAGTGCGATTTTTTCAATCTCGGTCGCCGATCTGCCGTCTGCATACAGCGCCCCGATCAGTGCACCGACACTCGCGCCGACGACTAAATCGGCCTGTATGCCATTTGCTTCCAGAACATTCAGCACCCCGACGTGGGCGAAGCCGCGTGGCCCGCCGCCGCCGAGCACCAACGCGACGCGTGGCCGTTTGTCCTGCGGATAGGGTACGAATTGTGGAGCATCGGGGCCGTTGAATTGCGCAATGCCGCCGCTACAGCCACTTAAAAATGCGGCCAACGCGAACAACAATAGCGCGCGCTGAACCAGCCCGCAGCGTTCGCGGCACACAACAGCTTGTGGTAACGTTAGTGACAATTTAATTTTCCGGAAATTGACGCAAAAATGATGACCGTGTGGCACCAGGCAGTGAAATTGCAGCTCGCGCTGCCGACTTATCTGCACGCACTTTCAACCCACGATGCTGCAGTCGTTAACGTCCTGCCGCTGGTGCCGATGTCGTTGCGCCAATGTTACCTCACCAGTCGCCGTCGGGCGCTGTTGTGCGACGTCGTGCCAGATGGAGGGTGGCGCAATGCATGACGTCATCATCATCGGCGGTGGTCACAATGGCCTGGTGTGCGCGTGCTATCTCGCCACCAAAGGTCTTCGCGTACGCGTGCTGGAGCGACGCAATGTTGTTGGCGGTGCTGCGGTCACGGAAGAATTTCATCCGGGATTTCGCAATTCCACCGCCAGCTATACGGTAAGCCTGCTCAATCCAAAAATCATCGCCGATCTGAAATTGGTCGAACACGGACTGCGCATCGTCGAGCGCCCGTTCG
>JANMPY010000003.1:0-3431 GCA_031370095.1 Betaproteobacteria bacterium | reverse complement strand
GTGCTCGCGCGCAGTGATGACGGCACCACCGCCATATTTCCGATTGCCGAAAACCAGCATGTGAATGGCGTGCTCGACATCACCATCGCACCGGCACGCATCGCGCCGGCGCTTGCGCTGGAGGCTGAAACAATCGCGACGGCCCTTGCCGCAAAACTTGAATACGTGGGCGTCATGGCAGTGGAATTTTTTATTGTTGCCGGTGATGGAGAAAAAAACCGGTTGCTCATCAACGAGATCGCGCCGCGTCCGCATAACAGCGGGCATTACACCATCGACGCCTGCCGCACCTCGCAGTTTGAGCAACAGGTGCGCGTCCTGTGCGGGCTGCCGATGGGCGACCCGTCGCTGCATACGCCGGCCGTGATGCTGAATCTGCTCGGCGATGTCTGGCGCGGTGCCCAACATTCGCTGCCGCCCGATTGGCAGGCCGTATTGAGGCACCCGGGTGCGCATCTGCATCTCTATGGCAAACGCGAAGCCCGTGTTGGCCGTAAGATGGGCCACGTGACGGTGTGTGATGTCGATCAGACCACTGCATTGGCGGTCGCGATGGAAATCAAGCGCGATCTCGGTCAAAAATAAATCTGTCGTTTCATTTGGAACACGACGTTGCACGCCGTTAAACAAGCGAGACGTTGCACGCCTATAGACTTTTCCAGCATTTTTCGGAGACCGATCATGAAATTATCGAAGCACTTTCCCAAAATTATTTGTGCTTCCATCATCGCTGGAGCATTCCTCATCGCGGCATCCGCATCAGCATGGGAATGGAATTTTGGTGCCAAAGTAACCGGCTCGGGCAACATCAAAACCGAGGCGCGCAATGTGGGCGGCTTCAGCGGCATTGCGCTCGCTGTGCCCGGGCGTGCCGAGATCATCCAGAGCGGCAGCGAAGGCATCAGCATTGAAAGCGATGACAATATTTTGCCGCTGATCGATGCCGTGGTTGAGGACGGGCAGTTGAAAATCCGCTTCAAGGAACGCAATATGTCGGTGAGCACCAAGACGCTCAAGATGACGATAAACGTGAAAACCGTTGACCGGCTTTCGGTCTCGGGCGCAGGCGAGCTATACGCGGCAACATTGCAGATGCCGAAACTTACATCGAGCATCTCGGGCTCGGGTGACGTACGCATAGCGTGGCTCGAAGCGAAGCATTTGACGGTATCGATTGCGGGCAGCGGAGATTTTTCAGCGGGCGGCAAAGCGAACACGGTCGAGGCCAAGATTGCCGGCTCGGGCGACACCAAAATGGGCAAACTCGCCGCCGACAATGTGAAGATCAGCATCGCAGGCTCTGGTGATGCGACCGTGTGGGCAAAAGAAACGTTGAACGTCAAGGTGGCGGGCTCGGGCGACGTTGGCTACTATGGCGACGCCACGGTAACGAAAACGGTGGCAGGGTCAGGCAATGTCAAGCGGTTGGGCGGTACTCCTTAGGAAGCGCGTGGGCGAGATGTTCGTCGCGTTGCGCGTTGCCATCGTACACATGCTGACCAGGAAAACCCTAGCACCGGCGCGCCTCTGCAGCCATTTTAGTGCCAACCACCGCACCAAACGGCGATCTACGCAGCATGCAGATGCAAACATGCCGCCGGTTATCATAAATGCCCTTCCCGGCTAAATCATCATGACCTCCAAACCTATCTGGCATCAACGCACAACGATTGAAGAATTAAAATCAGCGAAGAATTCCCTGGTCGATCACATCGGCATCGAGATGCTTGAAATCGGCGACGACTTCATCAAGGCGCGGATGCCGGTTGACCATCGCACGGTGCAGCCGATGACCAGAGTACTGCACGGTGGCGCGTCCGTTGCGCTCGCCGAAACGCTCGGCAGCACCGGCGCATACCTGTGTGTCGACGCGTCGAAATATTTTGTTGCGGGTCTGGAAATCAACGCCAATCACGTACGCGCGGTGCGCGACGGGTGGGTGACGGGGGTCGCGCGACCGCTGCATCTGGGCCGCACCACGCAGTTATGGGAGATTCGCATCACCGACCAAGCCGATAAACTGGTGTGCATTTCGCGCCTGACCATGGCGGTACTCGAAAAACCTGTCACTTGAATCTCGCATTACCAATTCACGCGTCCCACAGCACGCTGGTGCGTAAGCCATGAAGCGCTACGTCCACTCCTTCCTCGTCCCTTATCGCACATTTTTTGCGCTGCCTGATGTGACCGCAATGGTGCTGGTCGCGTGGGTGTCAAGGATGCCGGTGGGCATGATCGGCCTGGCGATGGTCATGTTCATGCGCGAGAGTTTGGGCGATTTCAGCGCCGCTGGCAGTGTGGTCGGCGCTTATTTTGTGTCGATGGCGATATTCGCGCCGGTATGTGGCCGCATCATTGATCGCATCGGTCCGCATTGGCCGTTGCGCATTACCGGCGTGTTGCACAGCGTGTTGCTCGCGCTGCTGTTTGTGGTCGCCTCGCAACGCATGTCGCAGTGGGTCGTGATGCTCGCCGCTGCCATTGCCGGTGCGTTTTCGCCGCCGATTGCGGTGCTGACACGCACACTGTGGCGACACCGATTCACCGATGAAACCAACCGCCGCATGGCATTCTCGGTCGACTCGATCATGATCGAGCTTAACTTCACCGTCGGTCCCGCGCTCATCGCGCTGGTGATTGCGGGCTTCGGCACGCGCGTGGCTTTTCTGATGGCGGTGGTTGTCACTTTTGCCGCGTTCGTTATTTTTTTGTTCACACCTGCGCTTGCCTACTGGAAACAAGAGCCGCATATCGAGCGCCATTTTCTGGGTCCGTTGACGGAGCCAAGATTGGTCGGCCTGTTTGTGGTCACGTTCGGGCTGACATTTTCATTCGGCATTCTGGAGGTTGGCTACCCCGCATTCGCCAGCTACCTGGCGCTCCCGGTGTTGGCCGGCGTGTTTCTCGGCGTAAATTCATTGGGCAGTGCGGTGGGTGGTGCGATCTACGGCGTGTTGCATCTGAAGGCGACACTGGAGCGCCAATTTGCGTTTGCGCTCGGCATTATGTCGGTGCCGTTTCTGCTGCACTGGTGGGTGGATCAGACAGTGGTCTTTGGTGTCATTGCTTTTTTTGCGGGCACGCTCATCGCGCCAGCACTGACCGCGCAAACCCTGCTCATCACCCGCATCGCGCCAAACAAATACGCAACAGAAGCGTTTACCTGGTCGGCAACTTTCATCGTCAGTGGTATCGGCATCGGCATGGCGGCCGGTGGTGCGGTCGCTGAATTGATCGATGTGAAATCGACTTTTTTGCTCGGTAGCGTTGTGCTGGCGGGCATGGCGATTGCGGCGTTGCTGTTGCAGCCGAAGCGGCACGATGCGAAAGGCGCGTGACTATCTAAATCGAGGTCACCTCTAGTGCTGGCGGGGCGTTTCAGGCACTTTCGGCCTGCACGCCGCGCCAGTGCTGGACGTTACTACTCTTTA
>JANMPY010000621.1:0-2555 GCA_031370095.1 Betaproteobacteria bacterium | reverse complement strand
TTTCACGCCGAGTGCGGAATAAATTTCCGACGGGAAGTGAATCGCGCCTGACTTCATCACCAGACTCACCTTGCGGATATCGCTGATGTTTTTTGAGGGATCGCCTTCGACCAAAATCAGATCGGCATCCTTGCCTGGCGTAATTGAGCCGGTGCGCTCAAGCACCTGCGAATACTTGGCGCCATTCCACGTGGCGATTTTGAGTACGTCGAGCGGAGAAATTCCTGCCAGCACATACAGCTCCAATTCACGATGCAACGTGAAACCGGCGATTTCATCCGTTCCCGCCAGCGGCGGCACGCCAGCCGTATGCATGCGCTTTACGAGCCCCAATAATTTCTCATAGGACTTCCGAAACGCTTCTTCATTTTTGTCCGTCACGTCCATCGAGTTGGTCAACCAGGCACGACGAATCGTCGGCGGCACATTGTTGGCGACAAATTTATAAGATGGATTGGCGGCACCCTGACGCTGCAAAAACATTGCCTCGAACGCGGTCATGGTCGGGTCAATGGCAGTTTTTTTGTCGACCAGCAACTGGATGAAATCCTTTACCGCGCCGGACTCAAGATCGATCTGGTTGGCGTTGTCACCGACCAAATAAAATCGTAACAAGGTGCGCGTGTCGTCGTCTTTTTTGGTCAAAAAATTCAGCATCACCTGGTTGATATGCTGGATTTCATCAAAGCCCGCGCGCACCGCCTCCTCAGCGTGCATGAACGCCGGATATGGCCGCAGACCCGCATGCCGCGCGCCTTGCGCGTCCTTAAATTTGCAGTTTTGCGTATAGGGGGACTACTAAAAACCCTGTCGTACCGGCGAAGGCCGGTATCCAATTTTTATAAATAACGGATACTGCTGGCAAACTTGGATCCCGGCCTACGCCGGGAAGACAATTTCAAGGTTTTTAGAAGCTCCTTAAGGCATTCACTAGCAACGGCGCGGCTTCTGGCTTGTTTTTGGTCTGTAGCGCCCGCCGAATGGCGATCTGCATGACTTTATGCTGCAAAATCGCTTACTGGCGATCACGCTTGGCGCATACCTGCTAATTGTTAATTAGTGTCCGACACTATTTTTCGGCGAAGCACCTCATGGATAGGCTTTCTGCGTATTTTGCCCTATGAAAGCGCCCACCGAAAAACGCCGCCGCGTACGCGCCTACTCCAGCCTCGCCGCCACCTTCGCCGGGGCCGGTGCTGCCAGCGCGCCATTGATCTCAGCAATGATTGAATCGACGGAAGCCTCACTGTATCCACGATGCACATTGATGACTTTTCCATCACGACCAATCAACACGAGGTGCGGGACACCATGCACACCATACGCGTCTGAACTCTTTTTACGATAGTCGTGTGTAATCTGCAAGGCGAGTGTGGAAAGCGCCTTGGCTACTTTGCGGAATTGATCGCGATCTTCAATATTTATAGCAACCACCTTTACGCTGTCCTTCGCGGCACGCTGAATGCCTTCCAGGATCGGCAGCTCCTTCTTGCACGGGCCACACCACGACGCCCAGAACGTGACCACCAACACCTTGCCCACAAATTTGCCCGCATCGATTTCTTCGCCGTCAATAGTCACACCGAGTAATTGCGGCGGCGTGTCGCCGGGGGCGAGTTTTATGGGTTCGCGGGCGACGCTGGAGATGCAAAGTGACAGCAGCAACGCGAACGCGGCTGTGGTGGTTTTCGGTGAGAGTACATTTGCTATGGTCATTTTTTCCTCAGTCTGTCATTTTGTCGAATGCGCCTAGACACCAACGCGTTGCTTTCTGGCTTCACTTTCCAGCGCGACGAGTCTTTTTTTATAGACGGTCGATTTCTCGCCGTTCGGCAGCGGCACCACCTGCCCCACAACGCGCGCCAGCCCACTGCTCACCAGAATTTCGACCAGACTCTTTCCATCTACCTCGACGAGTCCGTAATATCGAACTTCTTTGCCGCGCCCCCCGCCGCTGCTCCATTTCGTCCATACATCAAATGAACCTTTCATCGTGTCGCGTGCAACCTCGGTCGCTTTTACGCCAGCCTTCATGGTTTCATCAAGAGAAACGCCAAAGTGTTCGCTCTGTAGACGCGTGCGTTCCGCATCGCGTAGGTTTGTCTCGGGCGCATCAACAAAATAAAGCCGAAGGACAAAATCTTTTTCGCCACACTTGACGCGAAAGCTATCGCCGTCATTGTTCTTGTCTTCTACATATTTGCAGGCAGACAGCTTCTCCCATTTCTTGGCCTTCGCCACGCCATCCGACGCGTGGAAACCTGTCACAACCGCTACAAGAATAATGAGTAATGGCCGAAGCGTTGTCATGGATCACTCCCAACGAAAAGCGTTTATCTGTCGCGCCGCCAATGCAAACTCAACGCCTGTAGCGCAAAGCGACGGATAAATCTCGTTGGGCCATGTTGGCTGCGAGCGGCGGCTATGGGGATTGTAATCCTGGATGTGAATTGTGCGGTGCTGTTGAGAACGCTGCAGGGATAGCGCCGTAAATCAAAAAGAGGTAACGTGACTTGCTTTCAAAGGATAACGATGACCCCTTTTTTATCTATCAA
>JANMPY010000614.1:0-1595 GCA_031370095.1 Betaproteobacteria bacterium | reverse complement strand
CTTTTACAGGCGCAGGATTTTGCGCGAGATAGTCCACCAACGATTGCGGCACGCCACCCTGATCCCACGGCGTAAAGTCGGCATCAAAACGCGCGTCCCAGAAGGCTGGCGTGGCCGGATCCTGCTTCGGAAAAACCGGCGGCGGGGTTGGGGTGGCGGGCATGCTTGCATCGTTCATCGCTGGATTATAGGCGTCTCGTGCCGATTTTCAGGTGGTTCGTCGGCGCACTTTTGACTTATGTGAGCCGCATCGGTAAGTTACGGGCAGGGTATTTTTGAAAGTAAAAATGGCAATGACAAACAAAAAAATATTTTCCACTGGCGCGATGTGCGTGGCGCTGCTCGCCGCATGCGGAGAAAAATCCGCGACGTCGCTCACCGCCACGTTGCCACTCAAGCCGTGCCGCATCGCGTTTGTGGATAATGAAGTCAAATGCGGCACGCTGGAGGTCTTCGAAAATCGGGAGACCCGCGAGGGTCGAAAAATTACACTCAATATCGTCATGCTGCCCGCGATTGCACGCAACAAAGAACCTGATCCGATATTTGTTTTTGCCGGCGGACCCGGCCAGGCGGCGGGCGAGCTCGCGCGCGAAGCGATGGCGATATTGGGTGGCCTCAACAATCGGCGCGATATCGTCCTTGTTGATCAGCGCGGCACTGGAAAGTCCAACGGGCTCACGTGTACTTTTCCCGATGCCAATTCGCCGGAAATGAATGATCCGGTTCGCCGCGATGCGTTGACGAAAAAGACGCTCATTGCCTGTCGCGACAAACTCCTGCAGAAAGCCGATCTCACCCAGTACACCACCACCATCGCGATGGCCGACATCGATCAGGTGCGTGAGGCGCTGGGCTATGCGCGCATCAATTTGTGGGGCGGCTCGTACGGCACCCGCGCGGCGATGCAATATTTGCGGCGCTATGAAGATCGGGTGCGCAGCGTGGTGCTCGACGGCGTTGCACCGCCGTCGCTGATGTTGCCGGAAAGTTTTGCGCGTGATGCGGGGCAGGCGCTGGAAAAAATGGTTTTAGCCTGCGAAAAAGACGCGGTTTGCGGCAAGCAATACGCGCGCCTAGATTTAAGCCTTGACGAACTCGGTGCAAGTCTTGCCGCGAAACCGCTTCGCATCAGCGTCAAAGACCCAGTCACCGGTATCGCCCGCGACATGGTCGTGACCAGGGAGATGCTGTTGCGAGTCGTGTTTGCAACACTTTACGTTCCCGAAATGGCGGCGCTGTTGCCTGCATCCATTGCGAAGGCGAAGCAGGGCGACTACGCACCCCTCACGGCGCTTGGCGGGGTGTTTGGCGACATGGCCGAGGAAAAGCTGGCGCTGGGCATGCAGCTATCGGTGGTGTGTGCGGAGGACGTGCCGCGAATCAAGCCGGATATTGTTGCAACGCAACCGCCGCCGTTTGGTCGGATGTTCGTCAGTGAATTCGCGAAAAATTGTGAAATCTGGCCGCGCGGAAAAATGAGCGGGGACTTCGATCAGCCGGTGAAGTCCGCGAAGCCCGTGCTCATTCTCTCCGGCGCACTTGATCCCGTGACACCGCCGCAATACGGTGACGAGGTGGCGAAAGGTTTTTCC
>JANMPY010000602.1:0-4566 GCA_031370095.1 Betaproteobacteria bacterium | reverse complement strand
CCACCACGCTTGAATCGACGCCGCCACTTAAAAATGCACCCAGCGGCACGTCAACGACCAGCATCGATTCAACCGAGCGGCGCAGCTCTGCGTCGAGTCGCGATAGTGATTCGGCTTCGCTCCACGCGGGTTTGTTGAGGTAATCAGGTTGCCAATATTGCCACGTTTTCAATTCGCCTTTGCCCACACGCAGGGCGTGCCCGGCGGGCAATTTTTTAATGTGTTCGTAGATGGTCAGCGGGGCAGGTATGTACTGGCATTCGAGATACAGCCCCAAGGCATCGAGATCGATTTCTTTGCGGATGCCGGGGTGTTCGAGCAGCGCTTTTAATTCGGAAGCGAAGGCGAATAATTTGCCATTCCAGAAATAATGGAATGGTTTCACACCCAAGTGATCGCGCGCAGCGAAAAGGGTTTGCGTTTCAGCGTCCCAGGTGGCGAAGGCGAACATGCCCTGCAAGTTTGCAAGTGCGGCGTCATGCCAATGCGCAATCGCCTGCAACGTGACCTCGGTATCGCCTGCGGTGCGAAATGCGCGGCCTTCGGCTTCCAGTTGCTGGCGCAGCATGCGGTAGTTATAAATTTCGCCATTAAAAACGATGGTGTGGCGACCGTCTGACGTGCTCATCGGCTGAATGCTGGTAGCGAGGTCGATCACGCTAAGTCGTCGATGACCGAGCCAGGCTGGCCCCTGGTGAAAATATCCCTCCGCGTCCGGCCCGCGATGGGCAAGGCGGCGGTTCATGCGGCGCAGCACTTCGCTGGCGTCGCGGGTCGTGTTGGCGAAGTCAACGAATCCGCTTATACCGCACATGGGTCGCTACCGATGCAGTCGAGTACAGCGTTGAAAGCGATTATTATTTTGTTTTGAGGGATCACGACGTGGGTGAAATTCGAGGTGTTTCTATGATTGTGAGGTGCAGGCAGCGTTAGGCGGCAGTATAAAGATGAATGTTTTATTATTTAACATAATATAAATTATACGCAGAATAAGGCAGGCGAAACTTGTTGCGGGGCATGTAAAATGTGTGCTCCATCCATCACCCAAGCTGTTCAAGTTATGATTATATTCTTGATGTTTAACTCTAATAATAAGCGTCATCCGATTGATACTAATAAATAATTCAAATTTAAAAGTCTTGCATTTTTTGGCCACAGGCAACGCATGCTGACCCCCGGAGCCACGCCAGCCGCACCGATCACACGTTTGTCCAAAACAGACCTCGATTGGGCGACAGACTTTTTGACCCAAGTTTTTCTTGACGGCCCACCGATCACGAAGCTATTTTCGCCGCCAGATATTGAACAGCAATTGCGTTATTTTATGCGCTGCAATTGCGCTTTGGCGCTCAACATAGGTGAATGTTACGCGACCGAGGCGCGCGATGGTTTGGCACTTTGGTTGTCACCGGGACGTACCGCGATGACCGTGACCGATATGTGGCGCGCCGGGATGTTGCGGGCACCGTTGAAATACGGCTTGATCGGCACCGCCAAAGTGATCGGCTTCGCACATCACATCGACGCGATGCACAAGCGTTGCGCGCCGATGTCGCATTACTACCTGTTTCTGACCGGCGTAGATCCGAGGCAGCAGCGCCAGGGCGTAAGCACTGCGTTGCTTAACGACATGCTGACCCGAATCGATGCCGAGCGGATGCCGGTTTTTCTCGAAACCCAGAGTGCCACCAACGTCGAAATATACCAAAAACTCGGCTTCGTGGTGGTCGAAAAGCGCCCGTTTCCGGTGACGGCAAATGTTTTTAACTGGGGGATGCTGCGGCAGCCACAAAGTTAGTGCTAGCCGCCCTGCCCGCAAAAACTTTGCACGTAGATCGCCATTTGGTGCGGGTTTCAGAGTCAAATGGCTCTGCAATGCCCGCCAATGCTAGTGTGTTGGCAAATTACTTACGCTCGAATCCTCGCATTACGTAGCAAGCTTATCCCCAGAAATTCAGGCGCGATGTCAGTCTGCTGTGGCACGCCGTCATTTGCGTCGGTGCCGACAATAAAATAATCGGTCCTGCCATCGGCGAATTTGTTCGCCTCGTAAACGCTCGTCAAAATCGGCACGTGGTCGCCATACGCACATAACCAACCGGACCGCGATGTCGCTTTCAGCGCCTCATGGATCGCGCCGAGCATGGCGTCGGTGTGTTGCAGATGGCGCAGATAGATGGTGAATTCTTCATAACCAACAGGCGGTGCACTTGTGTACAAGCGGGCTTCATCGCCATCGGCCACACGCTCTTGGTGGAGAGGACCGTGATTTTCCATGGTGATGACAAAAATAAATAATGGCTCAGTCGCACCGCGAAGAATCTGTGCAACTTTTTTTGCGACTGCGGCGTCGCCGATATAAGGCCCACTTTTGTCGTCGGGTGAAAATGCGGTGATGTCGATAAATTCATCGAAACCCAGCGCGGGAAAAACCCGGTCGCGATCATAAAATTTTGCCGAAAACGGATGCACGCAAATGGTTCGATAGCCACGATTTTTCAATTCGCTCGCAATCGTCGGCACGCCATGACGCGCCAGCTTGCGGTAGGGGTTGAAACGATGGATGCCTAGAGCTTCGGACGCAATACCCGACAAAAAAGCGAACTCGGTGCGCACGGTATTGGCGCCCCACGCGGGCACTTGCAGACGCCCTGCCCGGCTTGCGGCTTTGGTCAACGCGTCGAAATTTTTGAAGACGTCTGGATTGATATCATTGAGGACGCGACGGGCGTCAAAAAAAGATTCGCACTGCACCGCAACGAGATGTGGAAGATGCTGCGGGGTTGGTGATTTCGGTTGCGGTTGAAAAATACCCCGCAGTTTTTTCGCAACCATTTTTGGACTATTAGCGCGCTCCTCCTGCCAGTACCGAACAAAGCTGCCCAACAGACCCAACGTTTGCAGATCACGAATGGGATCGAGCGCAATCGGCACAAGTGTGCGCGTTCCAATCCACAGCAATGCCGTGCCGATACTAAGCGAAATCAAACAACATAGCGTGAAGGAAACAAACCCCAGCTGCGACAGCATTGATGGCTCGACGCGCAACGCGATGACACACAAGACAACGAAACCGGCTGCGCAAGCAATCGCCGGCCACACACCAAAGAAAGGCAAATACAATCGTGGGTGACGCAGCAGCGCCTTGAAAAACCGGAAATCGAAAAACAGGAATGGCTCACGCAAGGTGGCGAATTTCGTATTGCTCACCAGCACGACCAGCAACATGCCGAGCAGGTTCAAACCACTCGCAAAATACGGCCGCTGCCAAATTGCAAGCCCCACGCCAAACAGCACCAGCCACAAACCCGAATGCATCGCGAACGCCTGCGCATGCCGCGTGCGCAATCGCGGACGCGGATGCAGAAATTGCTCAATACAGAAAGAAATGACAAGGCCTGCAACCAGGGGCACAAGGACGCCGAGGACAATCTCAAACATCGTAGCCAAGCAAACTCAGTGATTCTTGCAATGCATCAACTTGCGGCACACGAATCACAACAACGCCTCGATCGGCGATTTTGCGGCAGTCAACATTTTGATTGCACCGGGCACCGCCAACGCGATGCTGTCCTTCGTGTAAAAGCCACCATTAACGAGCGTGGCGTGCATGACCATTTTGCGAAAGGCCGCATTCAATGTTGGCTCTGGCACATTGCCATGTTTCCAGAAATCATCGAGTTCGCCTTGGAATGTTAAGCCCGCCAGATTGTAAATCGGATCGGCGAGCGCCTTGATCGGCTTGCCCGCATCGAGCGCAGCGGTGCCAACGGTGCTATTGACCAGCACCACGCCCAGCGTGTGGGCAAGCAAAGGATTCGCGTCACCTGTCTCGATAAAATGTACGCGATCATTGACGCCGCATTCATTCGTTACCTGCGTGATGACGATTGAATAATTGACAAATCCGGTATCGAGCGGATGATTTTTGATCAGCAGATGCGCGTCCGTCGGTGCCGCGCGGGCGAATGACTTCACTACCATGTCGATCACCTCGCGCATCCCGGAGAACGTGGAAAATTCGCGGATCTGCGCATCGCTGTCGAGTTGTAGCGGCAGCAGGAAAAATGGTGTTTTTTCATTCAAGAGTTGATCGCAAATAATTTTATCTTTGCGCTCGTAAAACTTCAATGACGCAAACCGTCTCGCAAGTCCAGCGTATTCAATCGCAGCGTTGTATGGTCGATGCGTTTGGTAGCCGGGGTAGCCGATAGCGTTGCCTAAATTGGCGAGGTGGTAGGCGATATTTGTGTTGAGATGGCTAGGTCGGGCGTATCCAGGTACTCACGCGCCTTCTGAGCGTTACCCAACGCGCGGTGCGACAACGCGCCCGCCAGCAACAGGGGCTCGCTGCCGCTGCGCGGGCCCGGAGCCATCGCGTCGATCAGGTTAACGGCCTGCGAGAATTCATCCTTCGCCAGCTTGGCGTTCCCGTTGGCGCTTTCCAGCGTCGCCCGCAGGAAGGACGCTCTGGGCTCGATGACCTTGGCCTCCTTGAGCTGGGCCAGTATCTTGGCCGCATCCGCGTGCTTGCCCGTGCTGATCAACACCGCCGCCCGAGACACG
>JANMPY010000583.1:0-10317 GCA_031370095.1 Betaproteobacteria bacterium | reverse complement strand
ACGAACGTTGTTTGCACCAAAGGTCTTGTAGTATTCACGCTCCCTCCGAGCCAGGTTCACAGCTTGGCCGTACTTGCAGTTCAACCGGGTGACCTTGATGCACCGTTCTGAGATTGCGGGACGATCAGCATTGACCGAGATTGGTTCATTGTTCAGCATTTCTACGACGTAGACGCCTGATTTTGATGGAAGCTGCATTTGTGATGCCTAACTCAATTTCGGGCACAACACATCCGCATAACATTCCGCGTTGCGCCCTATCATTCCAGAAAAAATACCAGATAGTTTCTTGCAATCAATGGGGTTCATCAATATTTTGTATAAATACACATCTGTAACAGATTCAGGTTTTCCATCATGTTCGTGAAGCCCGATTTTCGATCAGGCACGCCTCCACTGCGGCAGTCTAGCATCGCGTTATTCCCACCACAATCGAACACATTGATGGGCTTTACAGAGCACAAGCGTTTGTAAAACCGCGCCAAATGGCGTTCTACGTGATTGGTATTTTCGACAAACAACGAGCTGTCGTCCCGCAGAAATGGTCGCGACTAGCCACCTGCCGCGATGCTTCCTGAGCGCGATCGCTTGGTCATCCAGATAAGTGCCGTGCGCGTGGGTGGCGACGGGGTAGCCGCGACATTGGCGGCAATGATCGTCGCGAGGGCGCCAAACGCAATGTTGGCAGGCTGAGTTCGCACGGTGATGCTGCAAATATTGAAGAATCTGAGCAAATATTGTCGCGTCGCCATTTCTTGCCGCATTCGTTTTCCCCGATAATAGACGCATGAAATCCACATTTACCCGCCTATTACGCGTGATCTTTGCCGCCGCCCTCGCAGCTAGCGTTGCAGCATGCTCACCGATTCGCCTGTTCAATATCCTCATCCCTGAAAGCGGCCTCGAGGCAACGCACGACATCGCCTACAGCACGCTGCCGCGTGCCAAGCTCGACGTGTATCGGCCAAGGTCATCGACATCAGCACCTGCTCCATCCGCAAAACCGGTGGTAGTGTTTTTCTACGGTGGCGCGTGGGATTCGGGTGACAAGAGCGGCTACCTGTTCGTCGCTGAAGCGTTGACTTCACGCGGCTACGTTGTGGTGGTGCCCAATTACCGGCTCTATCCGGAAGTCACTTTCCCCGCGTACATGGACGACGCTGCGCTCGCGGTGAAATGGACTTTCGACAATATCGCCCAATACGGCGGCGACCCGGCGCGCGTATTCGTGATGGGCCATTCAGCAGGCGCGCAATTGGCAGCACTGGTGGCGTACGATGCCAAATATCTGGAGCGAATTGCCGTCGACAAACGCCGCATAAAAGGCGTGGTGAGCCTCGCAGGACCAATGGATTTCCTGCCACTGACGGAGGCGAAACTGGAATTCATTTTTCCACAACCGGTGCGCGCCGCATCCCAGCCGATCAATTTCATCGTCGGCAAAGAGCCCCCAACGTTGCTGCTGCACGGTGAAGCCGATACCCGCGTTGGCATTCACAACAGCCGTAATCTCGCTGCGCGTATCGTTGCGCGCGGCGGCGATGTCGAGACGACTTACTACCCGGAAATGGGCCACGTCGGCATTCTGCTGGCACTGGCTGCACCGCTTCGCGACGGCAAACCGGTGCTGGACCGGGTGGTGAAATTTATCGATGCGCGCGCGGCCACGCCGACCGATGTGCGTGCAGCGGCACGCTGAGATTGTCGCGTTTTCGCACCAGCAGTCGAAAAATTTTGGCAGTGGGCGGGAATGTTAAAATTTGTCAAGTAATCGATCAATTTCCCCAGCCAGCACAAATCTGCCGCAAAATTCATAAACGCAGTTTGCGTCATGGCGATAGTCATGATTTCGACCACGCAAACAACAATGGAATGTCAACGCGACGCACTGAATCATCGTGTCGGTTAAATCAGGGAACCGCATCGCAATGCAATCGGTAAACCGGCATCACGCAAATACCTTTACGGTTTTTCAACCTGTTGCTGCATTGCTTTCATTGCGGCATGGCCGGTTGCGAACATGGTTGCAATCAATTGGCTTTGCATGGGTGTTAGCCGCCGTTTTTTCCGCAAATATTTTTGCGCAAACAGCGCAATTGCGGCTCGGCAACCCGCAAGTACTTTCCGCGCTGGGCAGCCCGCTGTGGATAAAAATTCCCATCAATCTCACCGAGCCCACCGATGAGCTGACCGCATCGCGTTTCTCGCTGGGTGGTCGTCCGCTCAACGCGCCGGTGCCGTTTGTCGACCGCGCAGAATTGTCGCTGGAGCGTGTCAGTGGTAAATATTTTCTCGTCGTCCGTACCCGCAATGCGATTGATGAGCCCGCCGTCGGTATCGTGATTCGCGAGGAATTGCCCAGCGGCGCGCGCAGCAGGGAGTTTTACCTGCTGCTCGATCCCGCGCCGCTGTCGGTCGCTGTCTCGGACGAACAGAATCGCGATTCGCCGAGGCCCAATGCCGCCGACCCCATCACCGTCACCGCTTCGCCGGGAAGCACCGGCATGCAGCCACCGACAGCGATGACGGCCACACAAGCCATTCCCGCAGCACCGTCACGTAAAAACCGCCGTGACCGGCAAGCCCGCCCACGCGAAGCGACAGCCAGCAACCCACGCACGTCCGCAGCGGCGGCCAGGTCACAGTCGAGCATCTCGCCCATTGAAGCGCGTGCCGCACGCAAAAATCGCGGCGTAAAGCTTCAACCGGGCGGATCACCTCAGCCCACACGCACTGCGCCCTCCACTGACGGTGGCCCGCGCCTGAAATTGTCTTTCGGCGAAGGCCTAAGCCTGCGTCCCGCCACGACCGAGGCCGAGCGCGCCGAGTTGCGGATGCGCCAGTTCACGCTCGACATGGACGATCTGACGTCGGGTTTACTGGAGCGCCAGCACAAGATCACGCAATTGGAAAAAGAACTCGTCAACCTCTCGTTGCGCGTCAGCGCGGCCGAGCGTTTGATCGGTGCCCTGCCGCCCTCGGTTGCCGGCGCTACACCGGTGGCGACAGCGCCAATCGCCGCCGTGCCCGCGCCCGACGCAGCCCCTGTGCCTGACGCGACAGTGCCTTCCGCACCCGCCATGCCCGCGCCAACCCCCGCCAAAGCGGCTGCCAAGCCCGTCAGCGCACCGACGCCAGCCACCTCGTGGTGGACGTGGCTACTGGTCGGCGCTGCACTGCTCGCCGCACTTGGTACCGCGATCTGGGGTATTAAACGGATATTGCGCAGACGCGATCAAGCCTTTCGCATCACGGCGCAGCGGGCCGAGGATTACGTGGCGGAAGTGCTGTCGAATCAAAGTACCGCAAAAACCGCTACAGCCACCAAGTCGACCGCGACACCGATGGGAAAATCCGTGGCGAAATCAGTGTCGAAAGTGGCCGCAAACACGCCCGATTTTCCGCCCGCAGAAATTCATTTTGAGTTACCGGAGTTGACGCAGGAAACCACCGATTTCCTCGACCTTCCGACCACCACCAATGAAATTGCGCCGAAGGTTGTTACCAACGTCGTACGTAAGCCCTCCGATGAAGCCGCGTCCCGACGCATGCGCTATCTGCAAAGCCGCTATCAGGATATCGCCATCCTGATGCCGCCACTGGATGCGCCGCAACGCCTGCTGCGACAAGCCGCCACCGTGTACGATGAAGGTGCAACCGATTTTGCCAAACGCCTGCTCAAGTTTTCGGCCTACAGCCGACCGTACACCGAAGAATTCTGGCTGGCACTGCTTGAGCTTTTGTATCGCGAAAAATTTACCAGTGATTATGTGGTGAACGCGAAATGGTTTCGCCAGTATCACCCCGACTCAACGCACTGGAACGAAGTGGTGCGGATTGGCTATTTGCTCGACGCGCACGAGCCGCTGTTTGGCGTCGCTTCGCACTGGTCGCATGACGAGCCGGCCGCCGGTGTGTGGTTGCCATCAACACCAAACGACAAAAAGCCGGTGACACCGCCACCGCATTTGAAACTTGAACTCGACAAGTAACCCGAGCGTTCAACTTCCGCCATCATGAGCGACGCATCAAGAGATTTTGCGCAGGAAAACACCGCAGACCGCGTCAATGCCGTTACGCGCATCGAATCTTTGCTCGCGCCGGAAGCACTCGATCAAATTCGCAAGGTGAGCTTTGATTTTGCCGATCAGCAGAGCGAGTTGTCGGTCACGCAGCTGCGTCTGATTCTGCAACTCGAAGATCACCTCGACTGGTTGTTGCGCAACGATCAGCCGCGTTTGCAATTGTGGCGCCTCGATGCACGTCGTCCCAATGCACTGACGCTCAGTATTCAGGTGGCCGATATTTGGCAGGCGCTCGGCGTTTGCCTCGGTCGCTATGCACTTGGTGCCGAAGATTGGGCGAAGTCGCAGGAGGAGAAAACGGGCCTCCTGCCGCTCACCATCGCCGTCGCCCTGCACTGCCATGTCAATGAGATGCGCTGGCGCGCGCGCGGCGCTCAACCTTGCGAAGTCCCGCTGCGCGCGCTGCACCGCCTGTACATGATCGCCGAAGCCCATCACGTTGCCGAGCAGGAAGTCCATCCATATGAAGCCGACGTGGATTTTTCGGTGACGCCAAAAGGCCAATATGTGGTGATGCTGCTGATGGCCGATCTTGCCGAGCGCGACTTGCCGCCGCTGCAACGGCTCGTGGCGCAACACTGGTTGAGCGTGTGGGCGCGCGACGTGGTGCTGGATAATCGTTTCGTGCCTGGACTGCACAGCATGCTGGTCAATCTGGATTCGCATCAGGGCATTTTGCGCGTTGACGAAAATGCGCGACCCTCGTATCGCTATCTTGATATTCGCGCCATCGCGCGCCACATCGAAGAAACAGACGCCTATCTCGCCAACAGCAACGCCGAAAACGAAACCACGCGCGACATCGCCGAAGCAAGCGAGACCGACTACGCCGAAACGCTTGCGTGGCTGGAGAAGCTCTATCATGATCGCTCCGCCGCGTTCCAGGCCACCCGCGAGCGCCAGGAGGCACCAGCGGACCGCTATGCGCGCGTGATCGTCGGCTGGAACCAAATTCAGGAATTTATCGATGCGGCGAGCTGGCCGCCAAAAAGTGGGCGCGGCAATTTTCCTGAAAAATTCTCGTCGCCGCCGAGCCCGTTTGGCGCCTTGGGTGCAGCGCACGGACGCGCGCCGGTCGATACGCTGGTGTTCGACGTCCCCGCGGGGACGCCAACGGAGCACGCATCGACACCGACGGAGCACCGCGACAGCGACAATTTTTCGCAGTGGCGTGTGAGAGATAGCAGCGCGGGCGGATTGGGACTTTCATCCAGTCTCACGACTGATAACGATCTCGCCGTCGGCACGCTGATTCTTGTGTCGATGGACAAAGACGCGCGCTGGAGTCTCGGACGCGTGGTTCGAAAATTCAGGGGTCTTGAGGGCGGCGAAGTCAGATTCGGCATTCAACTCATGGGCGTCGATGCGTCGCCGGTGCGGCTCACACCGCGACCTGCCGATGACCAGGCGAAGAACCCATTAATCAGCACCGTCACCGGCGTGTTTCTCGGTCGCCACGAAAATCCCGCCCAGCAGGATTTGCTGCTGGTCTCCGCCAGTGCGCTGGCCTCGACGCGCCGCTACGAAATAAAAACGGGTACCAAGCGGTCGCCGATTCGCACCACGCTGCCGGTGCAGAGCGCGGGCGCGTGGGCGTTGATTCAGTTTGAGGAAGATGTTTGACCAAGGGTTGGTCACGCGCTCGTCAGATCCAGCTTAACAAAGTCTAGCACTGGAGCGGCGTTTGAGGCATTTTATCTCTGGAAACCGCGCCTGTGCTTGTTATATGCCCATAAATGCTGGTGCAACGCGCCAATGAATCGCGCGCAAAATATTTCTCTCCTCGATAATTTATTTCTTCACCCCATCATCCTTCATCGCTTCAAGCTTTCCCAAATCAAGGCTGGCGACCGCTGACTTCAGGGTATTCAGATCGACGCTGCCGCTCTTGGCCTCGACCATGAAGCGATCCGCGACGACCACGCTATATTCACCGCCGCCGCTTTTTCTGGACTTCTCGTGTACCAAACGACCATTTATTTTTTGTGTTTTTTCGCTGCCGTATTGATCTTCTTTCTCGCCTTGCACGCTCATCCAGCTGGCAAAGCCCATCATGCCGCTGGCGACACCCATGTCGGTGATTTCGAGGTGAACATTTTTTCCTGCGCCGTCACCGTATTCGGCTTCGGCTTTGGACACCATGAGACCGGCGACGCCGTTCTTTTCGCTGCGGCTTGATTTCTTCGCGAATCCGGCGAAGTTTTCAGGCATCAACGGTTTCAGTTTTTCGATGTCAACCGCTTCAACCGATTTGCCGCCACTGAGCGCCGCACCCAAGCCGCCCATCGCGGCTTTCATGGCTTCTTCCTGATTGCCACTTTTCTGGGCGGCTTCCATTTTCTTGCCGGCAGCTTCCATCGATTTGCCGAAAGCTTCGAGCTTGCCAACCGGGCTGTCCTTGTCAAACTGTACCGATGATCCCGGTGAAGACATCCGTCCCAGCCCGCCGGTTGCCATCATGCCTGCGCCGGCAAACATGGTACCAATTGCGCCGATAATGATCGACAGCACAATCGCGCAAATAACCACCACGACGGTGTAGCCGATGGATTTTTCTTCCGGACACTTCATCAGTTTTGGCAGGCCCAGATACAGTAAATACAAACTGTAGAGTCCCCCCAAAAGTGCAAGCAACCAGCCGAGGTAAGGAATGATCGTGAACACGCCCGCCAGCCACGCCGGTGTGTATGCGTACACCGCGACCTTCAGCGCCTGCTGACTGTTTTTTTCGCCCCCGAAGGACGGTGCCAGTGCATTGATGATGAGCGACAAAATGAACACACCGACGAACGCCATGACGAACGCAAACAGTGCGAGACCGATTCCCATCAACATTGGCGTGCGAATGGTGCCACCTAGAAACGGTATCGAATGGCCAATGATTGAGCCGCTGATGAACCCGGCGATGGGCCCAATGATGGCCAGCGGCGCGACGTAGCCCGTCATCAAGCTCGCCGTCTCCGACTTCTCTTCGGCAATGACGGGCCACTCGGTTTTCGGCGTGAGACAGATATTCTTTGCGCGATCAACTAAACCCATGGTGGCTCCCCAGCAATGAATGAAGACCATACTCTAAGCGCTGGACGAGGTGTTGTCGATACCCCCATTGCGGTACGCAAAGTCAGCGCAAATGGCGGATAACGCGGTTAGCGACGGATTCGGAAAACACCAATCCCATGTGGCCGATGGCCGATACCGGCACGTTTTCAGCCCACGCAAGCACGCTTGATTCTGGTGGATAGACAAGATCGTCATTCAACGTATAGATCGACAACGTTGACGGGTGCGACACGTTGGCGGCCTCAATATCGGCAAGCGTTTCCAGCCATTCACTTGGCTCGCCCATCTGGCGGGCGTTGAGGCCAAGCCCCAATCGCGCCAGTTGGGTGCCGTGATGCGGCGAGCCCATCGTCACCAGTTTTGCAACGCGCGATGAAGCGGTTTCAGTCAGATACGCGCGCACCACCAAGCCGCCCATGCTGTGCGCCACGATCATAATTTTCCTGGCACCCGTCTCGGCGCAGATTGTATCAATACGCGCGGCAAGCTGTGACACCAGCACATCAATGCCGCCAAACAGGGGCGCGAGTGTGACGGTGTATATGGGTCCCAGGCCCGCAGCGGCAAGCCGTCGCCGGAACGTCATCCACAAACCGCTGTTGCAAACGTAGCCGTGAACGAGCAGGATCGGCACACCGCTTTTGGTGCCACAGGGGTCAGGACCGACGGCGATACTGGCAAACGGCTGACTCCAGTTAAAACAAATTGACCGCGCCGCGAATTCATTCGCAAGCGCGGCAATGCTGTTACCCCAAGGCAACGCGCGGCCATCTCGCCAGCGCCACGCACAGGTCACAACAAAACTCGTCAACGCGTGGCTTAACCGCCACAGCAACGCGATCAGCAAAATGATTGCTGCAATCGCTGCGCCACCAACACCGCGTGCGCCGAGAAAATTGCCCAGCCAAATATAAAAGATCACTTCGGCTGCCAGCATGCTGAGCAAAATCGCCTGCAACATCAGAGTGGCCCCCACCATTTCAGCAGCCACAGCACCGCCATGCCAACGACCATGGTGCCGAAGATATTTTTTGTCTTTAACGCAAACGCGGCGGCAATAATTGCCGCGATGATCCGGTACGTATTCAAACTTTGGCCGGCCGTGAGATCGCGAAACAGCACGTCAGGCACGATCAGCGCAGGCAGCACGGCAGCGGCGACATACTTGAGGCTGCCGGTCAGCCATGTCGGCACTTTTGTATCCGGCGGCAAGATGATGAACGACGCGCGGATGGCAAGCGTGATCAAACCACAGACGATTATTGTTGACCATGCGGCGAGGCCATTCATGATTTGATTTCTGTTGCGACGGCGGGTCGCGCCAGCGCACGGCGCTCCGACCAGATGCCAATCAACACACCGGTGACGGCCGCTGCAATCAGACCGAGCTTCAGGGGCAACGCGGTGCAAAACGCCGCCGCCACACTCGCCGCAATCGCTGCCGCCCAGTGGCTTTTGGTCTGCAACGCCGGTAACACCAGAGACAAAAACACCAGTGGAATCGCAAAGTCGAGCGACCATGTTGCGGGCACCAGGGTACCTGCAAAAACGCCGATGGCCACACTCACCTGCCAAAAACACCACATCGTACCGGCGGCACCGAAATAGTAGGCGTCAAGATGTGCAGGCACGCGATGCTTGTCGAATTTTGTGGTGAGCAGCGCAAACGCGTGATCGGTAAGCAGATACGCAAACAGCCATTTACGCAGCCTCGGTGTATGTCGAAAGTACGGCGCAACGGCCGCGCTATACATCATCATGCGCAGATTCACCACCAACACCGTCAGCACGATGATGCCAGCGGGCGCGTGTTGCGCCATCAGCGAAATCGCCGCCAACTGCGCGGCACCGGTAAACATGATCACCGACATCGCCATGCCCAGCCACGGATCAACGCCCGCCGTGACGGCAGCCGCACCGGTGATCAAACCAAACGGAATATTGCCAAGGATAAATGGCGCCTGATCGCGCAAGCCCTGGATGAATGCGGAACGCTGTGTTTGCATTGGTAGAAAAGATAAATTCAAGCGCTGATTTTACCTGCTCGCGGCGGATGAAATCGGGCGAGCCATGCGACAATTCGCAGATGATTCTTTACGCACTCACCGTCTTCGTCTCGGCCTTTCTGCTTTTTCTGGTGCAGCCGGTTATCGCCAAGCAGATTCTGCCGTGGTTCGGTGGGTCGGCTGCGGTATGGACCACCTGCCTGGTATTTTTTCAGTGCATGCTGCTGGCTGGTTATTTTTATGCGGATTGGACGACCAAAAAACTCACACCGAAACGCCAGGCGCTGCTGCATCTGGGCCTCATCGTTATTGCGATTGCGCTGCTGCCGATCATTCCGGACAGCACCTGGAAACCTACTGGCGAGGAAGCACCGAGTGCGCGCATTTTATTGCTGCTGGCAGCGACCATCGGCCTGCCATACTTTCTGATTTCCACCACCAGCCCGTTGGTGCAGGTGTGGTTTAACAAGAGCTATCCCGGTGCCAGCCCGTATCGCTTATTTGCACTCTCGAACCTGGCCTCGATGCTCGCGCTGCTCGGCTACCCATTTTTGTTCGAGCCGTGGATCACCACGCGACAGCAGGCAATGAGCTGGTCAATCGGTTTCGGTGTGTTTGCAGTACTGATTGCCGCATCGGCGTGGTTTGGTTTGCGCGGGCGTGACGACGACGCTAACGATGTACCTGGAAAAATACCGGACGACGTGACCGGCAATAATGCCTTGCCAACCCGCCGCGAAAAAATTACCTGGGTCGCACTCTCTGGCCTGGGCTCGGTTTTGCTGCTCGCGATTTCAAACCACTTGACGCAAAATATTTCATCGATCCCGCTAATGTGGGTGGTGCCGCTGGCGCTGTACTTGCTGACATTAATCCTTTGTTTCGATGTGAAAGACGAAAAAAACGGCTGGTATCAGCGCGCAGTTTTTATTCCGCTACTGGCCGTGGTGTTGATCGCGATGTCGTGGACGCTTGCCGATAAGGATTTGCATTTCAAGCTGTATTGGCAAATCGGATTGTTCGCTGCCGGCTTGTTTGTGGCCTGCATGTTTTGTCACGGTGAGCTGGTTGCCATGAAGCCGCATCCGCGCCATCTCACCACTTTTTATCTGATGATTTCTATTGGCGGCGCGCTGGGTGCGTTGCTGGTTGGCATAATTGCGCCG
>JANMPY010000532.1:0-11412 GCA_031370095.1 Betaproteobacteria bacterium | reverse complement strand
AAGCGGCCTTGAAGTTCCCCTCGTGTTGGCAATTTCAACTTGCCTTTCAGCGTCTGAAAGGCGCGCCCGATGAACGAATCATCCGCCTCACTATCTACGGGCAAACCCTTTTGTTGGATGCGCGCTGCCTCACGCCCCTTGCGGATCTCGCGATCTTTGGCCAGTGCTTTCGCCAACTGGTCGATCAGTTTCGTGAGCCGATCCTCGTCACGTTTCAGGCGGCCGATTTCACGGCGATTCTTGGTGATGTAGGTCTTGATTTTGGTAAATATTATTTGCCGCGCGGTGCGCTCGGTCTGCAACGCGGCGCGCGCTTTCTTTTGCGCATCTGCATTCTGAGCCAGCTCGTCCTGCTTGATTCGCGCGTTGGCTTCGAGTGTGGAAAGCGTCGCCAGACTCTGGTTTATGCCTGCGATCATCGTTCCACGAGCCTTGGACACGTAGCCGAAATAATGAATTTGCCGTTCCACATCGGCGACATCCTGACCATCAAGCATCAGTCGAAGCGCGTCGGTATTTCCGTGCATGTACTGATAGCGGACCATCCGGTCGAGCAAGCCCTGCTGGCGTGCGACATCGGCTCGACCGGCATCAATTTTTCGTTTGATCTCGGCAAGGCTTTGCGATATCTGACCCTGCTCACGACCCAGTAAAAGCAATCCGCGGTTGACTTCGCTAATGGCTTTCTCGGACGTGCGCAAGGCGTCGGCGACTTCGCTCTTCGACTCCTCGCTCTTGGCAAGATCTTTTTGCAGATTCTCGATGCGGTCACGGAGCTGATTGAGCTCGGTTTTTTTGTCGGCGTAGCCTACCGCAGAAGACAACGCAAACAGCAGCGAAACTATCCGATAGGCGTTTCGCCTCACGGCTCGTTCTTAGCCTTGCCCTGATTCGCCACGGCGGCCTGCGCTTTGGCGATCTCGTTCTGGTCGCCCAAATAATAATTTCGTATCGGCTTCAGATCATCCGTCAATTCGTATACCAGCGGCACGGCCGTGGGAATATTGAGGCTGACAATCGCGTCGTCAGAAACGTGGTCGAGATGCTTGATCAAGGCGCGCAAACTATTGCCGTGTGCTGCGATGATGACCTGTTTGCCCGCACGCACCTGCGGGGCAATTTCCATTTGCCAGTACGGCACCACGCGCAGAACCGTGTCTTTAAGGCATTCGGTCAGCGGTAGCTCCTCGGGCAGCAGCGACGCGTAGCGCGGATCGCGCGCAGGATTTCGCTCATCGTCACGATCCAATGCAGGCGGTGGCACGTCGTAGCTTCGACGCCACACCAGCACCTGCTCATCGCCGAATTTCGCCGCCGTCTCGGTTTTGTTTAGCCCCTGCAACGCGCCGTAGTGCCGCTCGTTCAATCGCCAATGCTTCACCACCGGTATCCAGCGCCGATCCATTTCCTCTTGGGCAAGCCACAGCGTGCGAATGGCACGCGTCAGCAGCGACGTGTAGGCGAGATCAAAATCGAGGCCAACATCGCGCATCAAGCGACCGGCACGGCGCGCTTCTTCGACACCTTTTTCAGTCAAATCGACATCTTTCCAGCCAGTAAAGCGGTTTTCCAGATTCCAAATGCTTTCACCGTAACACATCAATACTAGTTTTTTCATTAAAAAGGTCTCAATAAGGTCTTGTTTTTGCTGCAATCGTCTGCATTTGTAGCGTTGGAAGAAATTGGCGCGGAAACGATGATTTTGTCCCGGCTTATCGGTAAAATATCAGGTTTTCGCGTTTGACCGCATCATCTTGCAAATGGCTGTCCAAAATCTTTTTCTTATTGCCTACTCATGAACGAATTCATTTCACAAAATCTTACGCTGCTTATGTTGTTCATCGCCAGTGGCGGCATTTTATTGTGGCCGACCATTTCAAAGCTCACCGGTGGTGCCAAGGAAATTGGCACGCTTGAAACGACGCGCTTGATGAATAGCGGTAATGCGCTCGTACTCGATATCCGCGACACCGGTTCATTTAGTGGTGGGCGCATTCCGAAATCGAAAAATATCCCATCATCCGAAATTGACAAGCGCATCGACGAAATCGCCAAATTCAAGGACAAGCCGGTCATCGTCACGAGCGGGGCGAATGCCCGCGCCGGTGGTGCCATGCGACTCCTTAAACAACGTGGATTTGTCGACGTGTATCAATTACAAGGCGGCTTCGGTGCCTGGCAGCAGGCCAGTCTGCCGGTCGAAAAATAGCGGACGCATCGATGCCAAAAATTACCCTGTATCTGACTGGTGTTTGTCCGTTTTGCCATCAGGCCGAGCGTCTTTTGAAGTCAAAGGGCGTGACAGAGATCGACAAAATTCGTGTTGATCTTGATCCGGTCAAACGCGAGGAAATGATGAACAAAACGGGTCGCCGCACCGTGCCGCAAATCTACATCGGCGAACGCCATGTCGGCGGTTTTGATGATCTAGCCGCACTCGACAAAGCCGGTGAACTTGCCGCCTTGCTGGCTGCCTGACGTTTTTGAAAAAATATTGAAACCCGCATAAACCTCAAGGAAAATAAAATGACCGACGCAACAGTGCAAGACAATCAACCCGTTTATTCCATCGAAAAAATCTACGTCAAAGATCTTTCGCTCGAAGTACCTAACGCGCCACAGATTTTTCTGGAACGTGAAGCGCCACAGGTTGACGTTCAGCTTCACCATGCTTCGAGCAAGGTCGACGAGGGCGTTTTCCAGACCGAATTGACGCTGACCATCACCGCCAAAATCGGCGAGAAAACCATGTTTCTGGTCGAAGCAAATCAGGCCGGCATTTTTGCGATCCGCAATGTTCCTGAGACTGATCTCGATCCGATCTTGGGCATCAGCAACCCGAATATTTTGTACCCCTATGTTCGCGAGACCGTGTCAGACGCCATCGTCCGCGCAGGTTTCCCGCCGGTGTTGTTGAATCCCGTCAATTTTGAAGCGCTCTATCAGGCGCAGAAGCAGCACGATGCGCAACAGCCCGCTGCCGCACCAGCTGCTGAACAGTTGGTGACGCACTAATATTTGATGCACAATACTGTCATGAAAAAATTCATGACTTGCCGAAACGCCGCCACCTTGTGTGCGGCGTTTTGCTTGGTGTCTTCAGTTGTTCTCGCGCAGTCCCCGCCGACATCGGCACCGGCGGCACTAACACCGCCAGCGCCGCTTTTCGCAGCGATCGGCGACAAGCCGGCGATTTTGTATGACGGCCTTTCAACCAAGGCGAATAAAATTTTCATACTGTCGCGTTTCCATCCGGTCGAGGTATTGGTGAAGCTCGATAAGTGGGCGAAAGTGCGCGACGCGGACAACACCATCGGCTGGATGGAAAATACCTTCCTTGGCGAAAAACGATTCGTGCAGGTTGCCAGCGGTACCGCCGAGGTTCGTGCAGCGCCGAATGCTGCCGCGACCATTGTTTTTGAAGCACAGCGCGCCGTGCTGTTGGAGCCAACGGGAGCCGCAAGCCTTGATGGCTGGTTACCGGTGCGGCACCGTGATGGCCAAGCCGGTTTTGTGCGCGTCAGTCAAGTCTGGGGCATATGAAACTTGCCGTGCTGGGTGCTGGCGCGTGGGGTACCGCGCTGGCGATCACTTTTGCACAAAAACATGACGTGACTTTGTGGAGCCGCGACACGTCGCATATCGTTGAGGTTTCCGGTGCACGCAGCAATATGCGCTATTTACCCGGCGTTGTTTTGCCGCAGTCGATCCGCGTTGAAACCGATCTCGCCGCGACTTTGGCGCACGCAGATTTAGCCTTGATCGCGACCTCCACTTCGGGTCTGGCTGCGACCACCGCGTTGATTCACCAGTTTCGCCCTGACATGTCCATTCTGTGGGCGTGCAAGGGGTTCGACAAAACCACCGGCAAGCTGCCACACGAAACCGTCGGCCAATTGATGGATACCAAACCTGGCGTTCACTACGGTGCGTTAAGCGGTCCGAGCTTCGCGCTGGAGGTGGCAAAGGGCTTGCCGTGCGCGCTGACACTGGCTGGCAATGATTTCACTTTTGCCAAGGCCATGACCGCGCAACTCAACGGCCCGGCGCTGCGCATTTATTCGAGCGACGATTTGCTTGGTGTCGAGCTCGGCGGGGCGCTTAAAAACGTGATGGCCATCGCCGCCGGCATTGGCGACGGCATGCAACTGGGTCTCAATGCCCGTGCCGCGCTCATCACGCGAGGGCTGGCCGAAATGGTACGACTCGGTGTGGCGATGGGCGGCAAGCCCGAAACGTTTATGGGGCTGGCCGGTTTGGGCGATCTGGTGTTGACAGCGACCGGTGATCTTTCGCGCAACCGTACCGTCGGCGTGCAGCTCGCGCAGGGTAAAAATCTCGATGCCATTCTTGCCGCCTTAGGCCACGTTGCCGAAGGGGTAAATTCCGCGCAGACCGCGCTGGCATTGGCCAAGCGCTACGCGGTCGACATGCCGATTACCGAAGCGGTGAACGCTGTATTGTTCGCGCAGGCCGATCCGCGCGCGACGTTGAAACGATTGTTGTCGCGGGACACGAAAGCGGAATCGGCTTGAACAAAGCCGAACCATTGCGGACGCGTCGCCCATAATTATTTTTCGCCCGTTTTCTTCTTCATTTTTAATGCCACCGGAGCAATATCCATGACCAAAAAAACCGTCGCAAAAACGCTTAAGCCCAAGCCCGCAGCCAAGCCGCCGGTTGCAAAAAAAAGCACCGTAAATGTTGCCGAAGCGCTGACCAATCCGCGAATTTCGGCAGCACAAAAAGCCGAAGTGCTGATCGAGGCACTGCCCTATATCCGGCGCTTCTGGGATAAAAATATCGTCGTCAAATATGGCGGCAACGCGATGACCGAAGTCGCATTGCAGGAAGATTTTGCGGAAGACATTACGCTCTTGAAACTGATCGGCATGAATCCCGTCGTGGTTCACGGCGGCGGTCCGCAGATCAATCGCATCCTCGAGAAAATCGGCAAGCAGGGACAGTTTATTCAGGGCATGCGCGTCACCGACGATGAAACGCTGGATGTGGTCGAGATGGTGCTGGGCGGCCTCGTCAATCAGGAAATCGTGACGCTCATCAACAAGGCGGGCGGCAAGGCGGTCGGCCTCACAGGCAAGGACGGTAACTTCATTCATGCCCGCAAAATGACCATTGCCTCCAAAGAAGACAAGCGCAAAAAAATCGATATTGGTCTGGTCGGCGAAGTCGTCAAGATTGACACCGCGATCATTGATTTGCTCGACAGCGAAGATTTCATACCGGTGATCGCGCCGCTCGGCGTCGACGAAAAAGGCACTGCCTACAACATCAATGCCGATGTGGTCGCAGGCAAGATTGCAGTCGCATTGCAAGCCGAAAAATTCATACTGCTCACCAACACGGCCGGCGTGCTGGATAAAAAAGGCAAGGTGTTGACCGGTCTTACCGCGTCGAAAGTCGCCGAGCTGATCGAAGACGGTACGATCTCAGGCGGCATGCTGCCGAAAGTGGATTGCGCGCTCGACGCGGTGAAAAACGGCGTGAAGACCGCGCACATTATCGATGGCCGCGTACCGCACGCACTGTTGCTGGAGGTGCTGACCAGTGAAGGCGTCGGCACGTTGATACGTGGGGCGAGTGCGAATCGGGGGCAGTGACATATATTTAAAAGTCTAGATCCGGTGGGCCTCGCAGCCCGATAATGTCTGAAACGCCGCGCCAGTGCTAGTGTTTTTCGTTCCGCCATCCATGAATTGCGAACCCTAGCAGCCTGTCGGACTCAATCCCACCGCTTTGCGAACCCCAGCCAGCCCATCACCCAGCGCGCAAAGCCATATGCGATCCATGAGCTCGCACGCACCAGCAATCCGCGTTTATGCCACCGTTCTGTTTCGAGCGATACGGCATTCGCGTGAATCTCTTCCATCACCGATGCACGCAGCGTTTTCGCAAACACTTCGTCGAACACCACCACATTCGCTTCCCGATTGAGAAACAGGCTGAACGGATCGAGATTGCTCGAGCCCACGGTCGACCATGCATCATCGACCACGGCTACCTTGCCGTGCAACATGCTCCGCTGGTATTCATAAATGACGATGCCCGCGCCGAGCAGTTGCGCGTAAAGCGCGCGCGTTGCCTGCTGTAGCAGCACGTGGTCGGCACGCCCCTGGAGGAGCAGCGTAACTTTCACGCCGCGTTGGGTTGCCATCATCAGGGCGCGGCGAAAATGTCTGCCGGGCAGGAAGTACGGGCTGGTGATAAGGATTTCGCGGTGCGCGCTGCTGATGGCGGTGAGATAGGCTCTTTCAATATCGCGGCGATGGCGAAAATTATCGCGCACTGCGAAGAAGATTTTCGTGTCGCCAACTTTTGTTTCCGCGCCACGCTTTGCGGCATCAAGCGCTGAAGTATTCAGTGGGGTTTTTGCCTGCGCACTTTCCTTTGCCGGGCGGCCGAATTTCCACCACGACACCACCCGCCAGAGATGCACCATCTCAATATAAATGTGCGCAAGCACCGGGCCCTCGACCTGCACCGCGTAGTCGTAGCGCGGATAGTCGGACATGCTATCGGTCATGTCGTCGATCAGATTGAGCCCGCCAACAAAGCCGACCCTGCCGTCAATCAGACCGATCTTGCGATGGACGCGCCGCAGACGGCTTTTATTCAGGTTGAAAACTTTTCTTTCAGGGCGAAACACCAGCACCGCAACACCCGTACGCTGCATGCCATCAAAAAAAGTTTGCGGCGTTGCCAGCGAGCCGATGCCGTCGATCAACACATTCACTTTTACGCCGCGCTGTGCGGCGCGCTTCAATGCGTCGGCAATACTGATGCCGGCAACATCGTCGCGAAAAATGTAAGTCTCAATGCCGACCTCGACGGTCGCTGAATCGATGGCTGCGATTAGCGCAGGAAAAAATTCAGCGCCATTTTTCAGCAGCGTGATGCGGTTGCCGTCAACGATGCGTTTACGCTGCATTCGCTTTACGCGCCTGGCCGCAACGTCACCGTGAGACCGACGTGATCCGACATCTTCCGCCAGCTCACGCCGTCGACCTTGCCGTGGAGCCGGCCGAATTGTTCAACCACCAGGCCTCGCACGTAGATGCGATCCAGCGTGAACAACGGCAACATCGCCGGAAACGTACGCGCCGGTTTGCCGTGCGCATCTTCGAAAACTTCGACCAGACCCAACGCTTCGCGCAGGCGTTTGCTGGTGCCGCTGGATCCGGCGCGCCAATCGTTGAAGTCGCCCGCCACCAGCAGCGGACCGTCGTGCGAAGCCTCATGCAAAAACTCGATCAGACGCTCGACCTGCATCCTGCGGCTGCGGGCAAACAGCCCGAGATGCACGCACACGCAAGTCAACGGCACTTGCCAACCGGGTACGTCGATGCGCGCCATCAAGTGACCACGCGCCTCATAGCGGTGATGCGAGACATCACGATTGACCCAGTTGATGACCGGAAATGCGGAGAGAATCGCATTGCCATGGTCGCCGTGTTTGTCGCGTGCGTTCAGGCCATAAACCAGATCGGTGTAGCGGCCTTCGGCGATATGCTCGTGCTGCGCAAGATTTGGCCAGTCGTCGAATTTATTTTCGTGCTTGGTATGTGCGCCTTGCACCTCCTGCAAAAACACAATATCCGCATTCAGCCCTTGCACTTTTTCGCGCACATCGTGGATCACCAGGCGACGATTGAGCGGACTCAAACCCTTGTGAATGTTGTAGGTGGCAATGGTGATGCGCTCGGTCATGGTTTGTCTGACTTCGGCTCGCGTGCCGCTACGCGCTGCGGCAATTCAAAAATGGCGTCGCGATTGGATTGTGAAAAGCACAGCGGCGCCGCTTTGTCATACGGCAGCCACACATATTGCAAATGCTCGCCCGCATGCAAGGTGACGCTCATGCGATCCGGCAGCAACAGTCCAAACACGTGCTCAGTATTGTGCGTGGTGCCAGGCGCGTAGCGATGCAGCCAGATGGGATAGATTTCGTAGACATTTTTTTGTCGCCAGTCGGTCAACTGAAACCGCGCCGCGTCAATCCCGGTTTCTTCCATCACCTCGCGCGCTGCAGTCTCGGCGAGTGTCTCGTCTGCGTCCTGACTGCCAGTCACCGATTGCCAGTAGCCATGCTCAGCGCGCTCGATCAGCAACACCTCCAGCTTGGCGGTGTGGATCACGACCAGCGTGGAGCGCGGAATTTTGTAGGGTTTAACAGCCGTCATCGCTTTCATAGCCTTTATTGTAAGGGGGTTAAGCGCGACAGATTGTAGGACGGCCACGGTCATTCTGTTAAAATGTGATTCAGTTTTGAAAGCCCGTTTTGTCCTCTAAGCCGTTCGCGGTTGCATCCTCCCAAGCCACTTTATCGCGTGCCAAATATCTGCAAGGCGCGGCGTGGGGCCTGTTCGCCATCGCGATTTGGGTCGGCTGGATTTTGCTCACGCGCTATGGCGTGACGACTTCGCTGTCAGCTTACGATATCGCCGCGCTGCGATTTGCTTGCGCAGGATTATTGCTCGCACCGGTGGTGTATCGACAGGGCTTCGGCATAGGCCAGATTGGCTCAAAAAAATGGCTGGTGATTGTCTGCGGCGCGGGCTTGCCCTATGTCCTGATCGCATCTAGTGGATTGCAGTTCGCACCTGCCGCGCATGCTGGCGCTTTAATTCCGGGGACGATGCCGCTTTGGGCGGCGTTATTGGCAATGTTTTTTCTGCATGAAAAAATCGCCGGCGTTCGCAAACTTGGATTGATGCTGATCCCCGTTGGCATTTTTATTTTTGTCGGCACGGGATTGACTGATTTTGCCAGCGGCAATTGGCGCGGCGATTTGTTGTTTCTGGCCGCTGCAATTTGCTGGGCAAGTTTCACGGTCGCGATGCGCTCGGCCGGACAATCCGGATTCACGCCACTGCAAGCTGCTGCGGTCGTGTCCGTCGTTTCGGCGATTGTATATCTGCCGGTGTACATACTTTTTTTACCGCATCGCATTCTAGATGCGCCGCTAGTGTCCGTCATCACGCAAACAATCTATCAGGGAATTTTCGTGAGCATTATTTCCCTGTTTGCCTACGCGCGTGCGGTGGCGATTTTAGGCGCGTCACTCGGCGCAAGCTTCGCCGCCCTCGTGCCGGCACTGGCGATGCTCACCGCCATTCCGCTATTGGGCGAATGGCCACGGACGAGCGACTACATTGGCATTGCCGCGATTACGTTTGGCGTGTTCTTATCGTCCGGGGCGTATCAAGCCTTCCTTAGAAAGGCCGACTAGGCGGCCTCATTCTTCACCCTCTCCATTGGGAGAGGGCGGGGTGAGGGCAACAAGACTGTAGATTTTTCGGCAACGAAATAAGGCAATTCCTTGCCGTAGTATCGCCCAACGCCACGCGCCTTCAGACCCGCTTTCATCAACACCTGTTTGGACGCCTCGTTATCCGGATGGGTCAGCCCCACCACACGATCAAGTCCTAACTCGTGCATGCCATAGCGCACCAACGCACGCGCACCCTCGGTCGCCAGCCCGCGCCCCCAGGCTGATTTCCGCAAGCGATAGCCGACTTCCACTTCGACAGTCTTGGGCACATAAATAAGCGCGAAGTTTCCTATAAACCGTCGTGCTGGTTTTTCCTCGCCGACCCACAGGCCCAGTCCCGGAAAAATATCGTAAATTTTTTGAATGCGCCGGATGCGCGCTTCACTTTGCGCGCGCGTCCACACCGCGCCATCGCCGATGTAGCGCATAACGACTGCATCGCCGTTGAGTCGCGCCATGTCATCCAGATCTGCCAGTGTCACGCGGCGTAAAATCAGGCGCTCTGTTTCAAGCAGGATGTTATCGGTGCGTGGCATCAGGCGCGCATCTTTGCGATGATTTCGGACGCGCCTGAAAACCATGCGTGCGGCATGTGCGGCGTGCGGTGCGCGCCGACCGCGTTGCCCTTGGCGTCGATGCCGATGAAGCCGACATCCGCATCAAAATCGCGACCCAATGCCTGAAGAACCTCGCCAATACTGGCTTCCAGGCTCATTCCCTTCTCGACATTATCCGAAATTTGTCGCGTCGCCAGCGAGCGGATCACGTATTCACCGGTGCCGGTGGCAGACGCCGCAACAAACTTTGACGCGTAGGTGCCGCAACCGGGCAACGGCGCATCACCCACGCGACCCACCATTTTCATGGTGACGCCACCGGTCGAGGTGCAGGCACACAGCACGCCTGCTGCGTCCAGTGCCACCGCGCCGATGGTGCCGCCCGCATACTCGGGGTGGCTCATCAGGAAATTGCGAATTTTCATCGCGCTCTTTCCATCTGTGCCGACCGCGACAGCTAGCTTGGCCTTTTTGTCCTGCCAATCGGCGTGGCGGGCTGCCGTGATCGGGTCGTAATCAGCGTGGCCCATCGCGCGCGCGAACCGCGTGGCACCGTCGCCGGTGAGCATCACGTGATCGGTTTGCTCCATCACCTGACGCGCGACGATGATCGGATTTTTCACGCGCTGCAAGCCCGAGACCGCGCCGACTTGGGCTTGCGTTGAAAGCATCACGCACGCATCCATTTCCACGAAGCCGTCGAAGTTCAAGACCGCACCCGTGCCCGCATTGAATATCGGGTTGTCTTCAAGCACGACTGCCGCTGCACACGCGGCGTCGAGCGCGCTGCCGCCGGCGAGTAAAATTTTCCGGCCGACTTCGACGGCAACCGTCGTGCCCCCGATTGCGTCGCCATCCGAGCCGGGTCGCCAGCTTCCCGCGCCACCGTGAACGATCAAGGCAATGGTCATGTTGTGCTCCTGAAAATGGAACAGAGATTATAGGTTTTAAGCGCATCGCCATGCTTTTGCACCAGCCACACGAAAGCCGGGCCGATAAATGTCACAATGCGCGTTCCGTATTTTTTTACGCCCGTCCGCGTCTGCCGCCATCATGCTCAGCAAGATTTTCAAGAAAAACGAAACCCCTCCCGCTGTCACACCTGCTCCCAAGCAGCCCGCAGAGCCAACGCCTGCGCAAATCGCTGCGCAGCTCGCCGACAAAACAGCGTGGGAAAGTAAAGTGCAGGCGGCATCTGGAGACGACGCGGCGCTGCTGGCCATCGCGAAACAAACGCTGCTCATCGACATCAAGCAGGCTGCGGTGGAAGCGTTGACGAGCGAGGATGCGCTCCAGCGCGCCGAGCGGGAATTCCGCGACCATGATCGGCGTGTGCATCGTGCCGCCAAGCAACGACTCGAAGCATTTGTGAATCGCCGCGTGGCTGCGGTGAGTGCCGCGAAGCTGATTGAGACCGCAGCGGTGTTGTTGCACGAGCCGTCGATACCTGCCAATCGGCTGGTGGAACTTGACCGCGCCTGGACTGCGCTCGATCAGACACTGCTCGACGACAAACAGCGGGCCGAATATCTGACGCTATGGACGAAACTTTCTTCGCTCACG
>JANMPY010000482.1:0-4265 GCA_031370095.1 Betaproteobacteria bacterium | reverse complement strand
CCGATAGAGGTCGGAAATACCGAGCCATCAAACACCCAGAGATTTTCAATTTGATGATGTCGGCCATCGCCGCGCGTCACCGACGCGCGCGCATCGGCACCCATCGTGCAGCCGCCCATCACGTGTGCGCTCGCAACCCGCGTGCGCAAGGTTTGCATTGGCAACGATTGGATCGCGCGCCTGGCTTCGGGCCAATTACGATACGGCTTCGCGTCCTCATGCAGTGGCATGACAATTTTTGCGTTTGCGGCAAACTGAACTTCGGCCATCACCAGCAATGAATGGCGGATACCGTCCCACACGTAGTTGCTGATCGGATAATCGAGCAGCGCGCTGCCGTCATTGCGAATGCCGACTTGACCGCCAACACTCTGCGGATGAAAACCATCGCGCATCAGTGCGATCGCGACGTGCATATGCGGCAACCGCTTCATCCACATGGCGTGATCAATGCCAAAGCCTTGCAGCGTGATGCCGGCCAAGATCGGGTGGATGGGCGGCGCTTCGAGTTTGAAACCGAGCGGGCCTGCGTGCGGCATGGTGTCGAGAAAGTGGTCTGAATAAATTGTTTGCGGCGCGCCCGAATAAGCTTCCACTTTTTCGTCCATGATCGCAGCGCTCACCGGTGACGGATGCAGGAAGGTGCGCTTGCCCAGCGTGGCATGTGGATCAGGCAATTTTGAGCGCAGCATCAGCGCCGGATTATTGATTGCGCCACCAGCGAGGATGTAATGTTTGGCGGTGACGAAAACGCGGTGAGGTCCGGCGACCGTGTTGACGCCCACATCATCCGCTTTCAGACCGTGCGCCACGAGGCTGTCGATTTTTCCGTAACGGCTGGATAACTTGTCAACCCGCGCCGAATGGACGAGCGTCATGCCGCGATCCAGCGCATCCGGAATGGTGGTGACCAGCATTGATTGTTTCGCGTTGGTCGGACAGCCCATGCCGCAATAGCCCAGATTCCAGCAGCCTTTCACATTGCGCCGAATGGCGGCTGCAGGAATGCCGATTTTTTCGCAGCCGCGTCGCAAAATATCGTTGTTCTCATTTGGCGCAACGGGCCATGGTGCGATGTTCAGTCGCTCCTCCATTTTTGCGAACCACGGTGCCATTTTCGAGTCGGTAAATTCAGCGAGTCCCCAGAATTTTTCCCAATGTTTCAAGGTTGCCGGTGGTGTGCGAAAACTCGATGTCCAGTTTACCGTGGTGGAGCCGCCGACCGCGCGGCCTTGCAGAATGGTGATGCCCTTGTCTTTGGTTTGGCGACCGGCCGACTCCTGATATAGCTGTGGATAAGCGTCGCGTTCGCGCATCCGAAAATCGCTCGAGCTTTTGAACGGGCCTTCTTCGATCATCAATACGCTAAGCCCCGCCTGCGTGAGCATTTCTGCTGCGGTGCCGCCACCGGCACCGGAGCCGACGATGACGACATCGCATTCAATTTTCAAGTCGCGCGTCAAGCGTGTGCCGTCGATGACCTTCCAGCCACGCGTGGCATCGGCCAACGCGATCTTGATCGGGTCTTTGATGATTGATTCGCTCACGCTAATCCCAATTCTTTTCCAAATGGCGGGCCGCCGTACCCGATCTTCCCCCACGACAGGGGATTGCCGTACCAACACGCGACGATCACCCGCGCCAGCGCCTGATAGCCTTGCTGCAAGAGCGCGAAGCGACTCTGCCGCCAGTTGTCAAGGAAGTTGGTGACGTCGTCCTCCGACGCTTCATCCCACGGCTTCGATACACCCGCGATAAACCGACGGCTTACGCTAAACGTCAACAAGCTCAACAACTCTTCCACTTCTTTTTGCACCGCCGGTGGCAATCCTGCGATGGTGCGATCAAACGCCTCAACGACTTCGTTGATCGCGATTGCGCGTGCAGTCGATTCGTCCGGCAATGCGCCTTTCAACACCGCAGTGGTGAGGGCGGCAATGCAGACGGCATCCTTGTTGGCAATTTTTTTCAAGTCCAGCGAGCCGGGCTTTTCTTCTTGCGCGAAAACGTTGCGATCCAGCACCCGCGCGGTCATCAGCACGCATGCGCTGGCGACCCCGACTTTGAGGAATGTGCGACGTGAGGTGCGCATCTTATTTGAGCAGGAACTTGATGAGCGAATCAAAGCGCTTGCCATACGGCGGCTTAAATAGCGATAAGCCATTCAACGCGGGCTGATGGTAAATCGGTTTCAACATGGAGAAAGTATCGAAACCAAATTTGCCGTGATACGAGCCCATACCCGACGGCCCGACGCCGCCGAAGGGCAGATGATCCTGCGAGATATGCAGCAGCGCGTCGTTGACGGTGACACCGCCAGCGACGGTTTCGTTCAGCACGCGCTGGATATGGTCGTCAAAGTTGCCGAAGTAATAGAGTGCCAACGGACGCGGACGGGCGTTGACATAGGCAATCGCTTCATCGAGATTGTCGTACGGCACCAACGGCAGGATGGGGCCGAAAATTTCTTCCTGCATCACGCGCATATCGTCGTTGACGTTGGCGACCAGAGTGGGCGCAATTTTCTGCGTGTTTTCCAATGATTCGTTGGTCGGCGACAGCGGCAGCACGGTGGCCCCGCGTGCGGCGGCGTCGCGAAGGTAGCCTTTGAGCCGCTCAAGATGGCGCGGGTTAACGATACCGGTGTAATCGGGATTATTGGCGAGCGTCGGATACATGCGCGCCACCACGCCTTGTGCCGCCACCGCGAACGCCTGCTCGCGCGCACGCGGCAGCAACACATAGTCCGGCGCGATGCAAGTCTGCCCTGCGTTGAGACACTTGCCGAACAGGATTTTTTCAGCGGCCTCATCGATTTTGCATTCCGGGCCAATGATGGCAGGCGATTTTCCGCCAAGCTCAAGCGTGACAGGCGTGAGATTTTCCGCAGCGGCGCGCATCACATGTTTGCCCACTTCGGTGGAGCCGGTGAACAGGAGATGATCGAAAGGTAGCGCTGAAAATTCGCGCGCCACGTCAGCGCCACCATTGACGACCGTCACGTGATCGGGCGAAAAATATTTAGCGATGAGTCGCGCGAACAATTCACCGGTTTTTGGTGTGAATTCGCTCATCTTGATCATGACGCGATTGCCTGCAGCCAAAGCGCCAGCGAGCGGTGCAACAGCTAAAAAAACCGGATAGTTCCACGGCACGATGATGCCGATCACGCCGAGCGGTTGCGGGCGCAGCTCGGTGCGGGCGGGCAGGAACCACATTGAGGCCCACGACCGCTTGGCCTTCATCCACGATTTCACGTGTCGTCTGGCATCATGCACGGCAGCGCGTGCCGGGAAAATTTCCAGCAATTTGGTTTCGTGGCTCGAGCGATTGCCAAAATCGGCGCTGATCGCGGCGGCGATGTCATCGACGTTCTCGGTAAGCAAGCGATCAAGTTGGGCGAGCGCGTCGCGGCGTGCCTGCACGTCCGGCATGCGCGCTGATGCATACGCATTCCGCGCGCGGGTGAGGGCATCGCGTAATGAGAGTGGAGTGTTAAGTCCAGATTCGCTTGAATCCATATTGCAGCAACGGTGGAGAAATGAATTGATCGCTAGAATACCAGCGAAGTTTTACTTGGCAACATCTCTATTAGATTGATTGCTCTAAACTGTTGCGGCGCAACAAAAGGAAAAAACAACAATGCTCGACCGGCTCAAAAAACTTCAACAATTGCGCGGCGCGGAAGCGGCTGCGGAGAGTCGTGATGCGGGCTTTCAAATGCGTTTGAAAGCGGTTAAAGCTTGGCAGCAGGCGCGTCTCGCGCGAAGCTACGCCGACCTCGCGGCGGACACGCGCTACGCGCCGGCGATTGCATTTTTCCTTGATGAGCTATACGGCATCAAGGATTCGACCATGCGTGACCGTGATCTGGTGCGGATGTATCCGACCATCAAGCGGCTGCTACCGAAGTTCGCGTTCGATGCGGTGGATGCAGCGCTTGAGCTCGATGTGCTCGCGGAGGAATTTGATCAAGCGTTGACCAATGCCCTGGGCAGGCAGCCATTGACGGAAGCGAATTACCTGCGGGCATTTCGTGACGTAGGGCGGCGTGAAGATCGTTTGCGGCAGATTGTCCTGATGCAAGCGGTGGGTGGAGGGCTGGACCGCATGGTGAAAAAGCCGCTGATTTTTTCGACACTCAAAATGTTGAAGGGACCGGCGCAAATGGCAGGCCTTGGCGAGATGCAGCAGTTTCTGGAGGTCGGGTTCACCGCGTTTCGACACATGAAGGGCGCAGATTATTTTTTGGCGACGATAGCAAA
>JANMPY010000414.1:0-22172 GCA_031370095.1 Betaproteobacteria bacterium | reverse complement strand
GAAGTGGGCTGCGCGATGATGGTGGGCGGCAATATCGCAGGCCTCACGCGCAATATTCCCACCGCCATTTCGCTGGAGACCAGCAAGGGTGATTTCGCGCAGGGCATTGCTTTGGGCGTGGTGCTGATGGTGTTTGCGATTGGCGCGAATCTCGCGCTGGCGTGGGCGCAAGGTCGCGGGGGGCTGGATTGAGTCCGTTGCAAATTCAGCGTGTGGTAAAAAATTTTGGCGACCGCCGTTTGCTCGATATTGACGCGCACACATTTTCGCCGGGCGAATTGCATCTCATCAAAGGCGACAACGGCGTCGGCAAGACTACCTTGCTAAAAATACTTGCCGGTATTGATCGGCCAAGCGCGCTGGATTTTCGCTTCAACGGTGCGACCGTCACGCACGCAGAATATCCGGACGCACTGCGTCGCGACATTGTTTACATACATCAGCATCCGTATCTGTTTTCGACCAGTGTTGCCGCCAATATTGGCTACGGACTGAAGATGCGCAATGTTTCGCGAGAACCGCGCGACATTGCGATTGCGGAAGCGATTCGCTGGGCGGGTCTGACAGGTGTTGAAAAAGTCACGCCGAAACGATTGTCCGGTGGTGAAAAACAGCGCGTGGCGCTGGCACGTGCGCTGGTGTTGAATGCGCCGGTGATGCTAATCGACGAGCCGACGGCGAATTTGGATACCAAGGCGCGCGATCAGGTGAAAGCGCTATTGGAATCATTGCGCGCCGAAGGACGCATCGTCATCATTGCCACGCACGACCAAGCGCTGATGGCGCTGCCGGGTGCGAATGTTTGGCAATTGATGGGCGGAAAACTTAGCCGTCCATCGTAGGCAGTTTTACTTCGCGGCGAGCATTGTTTGCAACTCACCGCTTTGATACATCTCGCGCATTATGTCCGCGCCGCCGACAAATTCGCCATTGATATATAGCTGCGGAATGGTCGGCCAGTTGGCGTATTCCTTGATGCCCTGCCGAATGTCAGCGTCCTGTAACACGTCGACGGTGAATGGTTTATCGACGCCGCAGGCTTTCAACATCTGCGTGGCGGATGCGGAAAAACCGCACATCGGAAATTGCGGTGAGCCCTTCATGAACAGCACGACGGGATTGGCTGTGACGGTTTCGCGGATTTTGTCTTGTGCGTCCATGTTGTTACTCCAGTTATAAATCAATGACTCATTTTAACGAATTTGACCGCTAGCAACGCGCGGAATTCCGGACAGATCATTCATACAAATGAGGTTTTCGAAGCCCGAATTCAAGAGCAATTCACGCGCTGCATCGGCTTGATCAAAGCCGTGCTCGAAAAGTAGCCAGCCGCCCGCGTGCAAATGCGCGGACGCGCCCTCGACGATGGCGCGAATCGAGGTCAAGCCATCGGTACTTTCATCGGTGAGCGCAATCTGCGGTTCGAATCGCAAATCGCCCTGTGAAAGATGTTCGTCGCCACCTGCGACGTACGGCGGGTTGGAGACGATCAAATCAAATTTGCGGTTTGCAAGATGCGTGTACCAGTTGCTCTCGACGAACTCCACATCGGCGTTGAGACGGCGCGCGTTTTCGGCGGCGATTTTTAACGCGTCGGGTGAGATATCGGTGGCCATGACGACAGCGCTAAGACATTCCAGCGCGAGCGATACGGCGACTGCGCCGCTGCCGCTGCCTAAGTCGAGGACGCTCGGGCGCGAGCCGTTAATAGCCGATGAAACACTAGCACTGGCGCGGCTCGCAGGCATTAAATGGCCTGAAATCCTCACCAGTGCTTGTTCTACGAGTAGCTCGGTTTCCGGGCGTGGGATCAATGTTGCAGGCGAGACGATAAACTCGCGGCCATAAAATTCACGCGTGCCGAGCAGATACGCGATCGGTTCACCTGTCGCGCGGCGCGCAAACAAACTTTGTACAAGACCCGTCCGTTCCACATCAAGCAGCCGTTCCGGGTGCGCAATGAGGAGCGCACGCGACACACCGAGTACGTGCGCAAGAATCATTTGTGCTTCACGCGTATCGATCAATGGTCGCGCGAGTGCAATTAACGCGCCGATGCTCAACGCTTCCACACTATCTTTCAACGCCGTCAAACGGTACTTAGCGCCGCCAATTGCTCCGCCTGATGCTCGGCCACCAGCGCACCGGTCAGCTCTGACAAATCGCCGTCCATGATGAAATCGATTTTGTAAAGCGTCAGATTGATGCGGTGATCCGTCACGCGACCCTGCGGAAAATTGTAGGTGCGAATGCGCTCGGATCGGTCGCCCGAGCCGATCAGCGATTTGCGTTCGGCCGCTTCTTTCGCCTGCTGTTCGCGGGTTTGTTTGTCCTTGATGCGGGCCGCAAGTACCCGCCATGCCTGTTCTTTGTTCTTGTGTTGCGAGCGACCATCCTGACATTCGACAACAATGCCGGTCGGTATGTGCGTCAAGCGCACAGCAGAATCGGTTTTGTTGATGTGCTGCCCGCCAGCACCTGAGGCGCGAAACGTATCGACGCGCACATCCGACGGATTGATCGCAATCGCGGCAGCGTCGTCGGCCTCCGGCATCACGGCAACCGTTGCGGCGGAAGTGTGAATGCGGCCTTGCGTCTCGGTCTCAGGTACGCGTTGCACACGATTGCCACCGGACTCAAATTTCAAGCGTGAGTACACACCGGTGCCGACGATGCGCGCAATGATTTCTTTGTAGCCGCCGACCTCGCCGGGTGACTCCGAAATGATTTCCACCTGCCACCGATTTCGCTCCGCAAAGCGCGTGTACATGCGAAACAGGTCGCCGGCAAAAAGTGCGGATTCGTCGCCGCCGGTGCCGCCACGAATTTCCAGAAAAGTATTTTTTTCGTCGTTTGGATCTTTCGGCAGCAGCAGTTTTTGCAAGTCGACTTCCAGCGATTCGAGCCTGGCCTTGCCCGCGCGCACTTCATCTTCAGCGAAGTCGCGCATCTCCGGGTCGGTCGCCATGTCATTCGCGGCGGCGATGTCGTTTTCGACGAGCAGGTAGTCGTTGTACAGCGCGACCACCGGGCCGATTTCCGCGCTTTCTTTGGTGATTTTGCGATAGTTGTCCATGTTGTTGACGACCGCTGGATCCTCCAGCTGTCGCTCAAGCTCGGCCAAGCGCTCAACCAACGAGGCCAGCTTGTTTTTGATTGAATCTTTCATTTTTCTTGTTCTTTTGGTTCTGCCGAATCAGAGGCCGGTGGAAAAAGTTTTTCCAGCGCATCGTGAAGTGCCTCGCGCTCCTGACCGTGGGTGCGATTGAGGGCAGCGAGCGGATGGTGAAGAAATTTATTGGTGAGCCCGTGCGCAAGTTGCTCAATCACTTTGGCCGGATCCTCACCTTTGGCCAGCATCCGTTTGGCGCGATCCAGCTCCGACTGGCGATATTGATCGGCTTTGCCGCGCAATTGCTGAATGACCGGCACCGATGCACGTGCCGCCAGCCAGGCCATAAATTCAGCAGTGCGAACGTCGATAATGCGATCTGCCGCTGCGACTGCGGCTTCACGCTTCTGCGAGTTCTGCTGGATGATCTTGCCCAGCGAGTCGAGCGTGTACAGAAACACGTCATCAAGCTCGCCGACTTCAGGCTCAATATCGCGCGGCACCGCAAGATCAACCATGAAAATTGGTTTGTGGCGGCGCAGCTTCAGTGCGCTCTCGATCATGCCCTTGCCGATGATCGGCAGCATCGACGCGGTTGAGGTGATGATGGCGTCAAATTCGTGGATGCATTCGGGTAACTGTTGCAGCGTGATCGCGGAGGCATTGAAACGCTGCGCCAATTCACGACCACGCTCGATGGTGCGATTCGCCACCACGATGCGTTTTGGCGACTGTGCCGCGAAGTGCGTGGCACCAAGCTCGATCATTTCGCCGACGCCGATCAGCAGTAATTTAATGTCGCGCAAATCGCCAAACAATTGTTGCGCGAGCTTCAATGCCGCTGCCGCCATGCTCACCGAGGTCGCGCCAATTTCGGTCTGCGTGCGTACTTCCTTGGCGACCTTGAATGTCTCCTGAAACAGACGATCCAGTGGTCCGCCGAGCGTGCCGGCTTCGGTTGCGACCTTGGCGGCGAGCTTGACCTGGCCCAATATCTGCGGCTCGCCAAGCACCATTGAATCCAGGCCACTGGCGACGCGAAAGGCGTGACGGGCAACATTGGCTTCGGTCAATTGATAGAGGTGAGGCCCTAAGTCAAAATCGGCGGCTCCCGGTTGCGATGTGAGCCATTTGGTGACGAGATCGGCGACAGATTGCTCGTTGCAGCGGATGTAAATTTCGGTTCGATTGCAGGTTGACACCAGCGCCACTTCGGCTGCACCGGTCTCGATTTTCAGGCGCTCAAGTGCCGGCCGCTGTGCCTCAAGTGGAAACACAATTCGTTCGCGTACCTCGATGGGTGCAGTGCGATGATTGAATCCAATGGTAAAAAGTGGCATCGTATGTTGGGCTTGGTAAAAGCATTGGGACTGCAAGAAGTGAAAAAATGGAACGAAAAAGCGCGAAATGAAACTAAAACGCATAGTACACAACGTGAAAGTATAACAGTCGCACTATGGGCACCTTCACAATGCGGCAGCGATCGTGAGACGATTACAGCATGATGGAGCAGCGGAAACCTGCCTGCATTTTCGATATTTTTGTCAACTCTGGAGCATGTGATGCACAGCGTTAAAACAGTTGGACAAGCGGGCCTGGCTTTGCTTTTTGTGGCGATATTGGCGGACAGCAATCCGGCCGTGGCAGCATCCAGTAAAAATTCTGGACAGTGTCCGACGATTCTTGATCACCGTTTTATGTCCTTGCAGGGCAAGCCGCAGGATTTCTGTCAATACCGCGGGAAAGTGTTGCTGGTCGTCAACACCGCGAGTTACTGCGGCTATACCGAGCAATACAAAGAACTGCAGGCGCTGTACGACAAATATCAAACGCGCGGCTTGGTCGTCGTCGGTTTTCCTGCCAATGATTTTGGCAAGCAGGAGCCGGGCTCGAATGCTGAGGTTGCGGATTTTTGTGAGCGAACTTTCAAGGTTAAATTTCCGATGATTGAAAAAACATCGGTTGTAGCGACACAGGCGAATCCGTTATTTGAGGCGCTGTACAAGGTCACTGGCGAACGGCCAAAATGGAACTTTCACAAATTTTTGATCGCGCGCGACGGCGCGACCGTCAAAAGTTTTTCCAGCCAGGTGGCACCGGAGTCGGATGCTTTCAAGGCGGACATAGAAGCGCTACTTGCCGCAAAATAGCGTTTTCTTTACAAAGCGTTAGCGTAAGTGCATGATGTAGTTTCTACATTTTGAGCTGATAAAAATTCAACGCAAATTATGTCCGCTACCGCCGCAATTACTTTCAGCCCGCTAGGTCGCGCTTTGGTGCAGCAAGGCAAGCTTGTGCAGGGCGACGCCAATGCGATTCAGGCGGAAGCGAAAAAAGTCGGCGTGACTTTTATCGAGCAATTGGCGGCATCCAAAAAACTGTCTTCACGCGAAATCGCGCTTTTTGCTGCCCACACGTTCGGCGTGCCGCTGCTGGACTTATCGTCGGTCGATGCGGAACAGTTACCGACCACCCTGATCGATTACAAGCTGGTGGCGTCCAGACGCGTCTTGCCCTTGCAAAAACGCGGCAATCGCCTGTTCGTTGCGATGTCCGACCCAACCAATGATCAGCTTCTGTCTGAGCTCAAATTTGCGACCGGCTCTACGCTGGAACCGGTGGTTGTTGAAGAGGATAAGCTCGCCATCCTGATCAAGCGTTTTGGCGAGAGCTCCGCCAAGTCGCTCGACCAGATGATGGGCGATGACATTTCACTCGAAAGTATTGATCTCGGTACGGGGGAGGAATCTCAATCGGAGTTGACGTCCGGTGCGGTTGATGAAATCGACGACGCGCCGGTCGTAAAGTACGTGCAAAAAGTATTGCTAGATGCGATCAATGGCGGCGCGTCTGATATTCATTTCGAGCCCTATGAAAAGTACTACCGGATACGTTATCGCACCGACGGCATTCTCGCCGACGTAGCGCAGCCACCGCTCGCGATCAAAGAAAAAATTGCGTCGCGCATCAAGATTATCTCCAAGATGGACATTTCGGAAAAGCGTGTGCCGCAGGATGGCCGGATGAAGTTAAGGCTGTCGGCGACGCGCGCGATTGACTTCCGTGTCTCGTCACTGCCGACATTGTTTGGCGAAAAAATTTGTATGCGTATTCTCGATCCCTCCAGCGCCACGCTGGGGATTGAAGCATTGGGCTACGAGCCGGAGCAACGCGCGGCGTTGATGCACGCCATCAGCCGTCCCTACGGCATGGTGCTGGTGACCGGACCGACGGGTTCGGGCAAGACGGTATCGCTCTATACTTGCTTAAACATACTGAACAAGCCCGGCATCAATATTTCGACGGCAGAAGACCCCTGTGAGATCAACCTCGCCGGCATCAATCAGGTGAACGTCAACGACAAGGCCGGGCTCACTTTTGCGGCTGCGCTGAAATCATTTCTGCGCCAGGATCCGGACATCATCATGGTCGGCGAGATCCGCGACATGGATACCGGTGAGATCGCGATCAAGGCCGCGCAGACCGGGCACATGGTGCTGTCCACGCTGCATACCAACGATGCGCCTTCGACGCTTACGCGCTTGATGAACATGGGCATTGCACCCTTCAACATTGCGACAGCCGTGATTCTGATCACAGCGCAGCGATTGGCCAGGCGTCTTTGCTCCTGCAAGCGACCCATTGAAATCCCGAGGGAGGCATTGTTGCGGGCCGGTTACAAAGAAGCAGATCTGGACGGCTCATGGCAGCCATATGGGCATGTCGGCTGTGACATATGCAAGAATACAGGTTACAAGGGTCGAGTGGGTATCTATGAAGTGATGCCAGTTTCCGATGAAATGCAGCGCATCATCATGAAAAACGGTACCTCGATCGATATCGCTGACCAGGCGAGAAAAGAGGGCGTTTCTGATCTGCGTCAGTCGGGTTTACGCAAGGTGAAGGCAGGCATGACGTCGCTGGAAGAAATCGAATCGTGTACCAATGAATGAGCAGGATCGTTGTCGTGAAAGCGAGCAGCCGATTTCACCGCGCTGCATGTTTCATCAGGTTTGTTGCAAGTTTGAAAAGGAGTAGCGATGGCTACCACCGCTTCGGGTAAAAGAGACGTCAAGGAAATCAAGCTCATCAATTTTTCCTGGGAGGGCAAGGACAAGTCCGGGAAAATTGTTAAAGGAGAAATTCGCGCGTCTGGCGAGAACATCGTCACTGCGACGTTGCGTCGTCAGGGCATTACAAGCCCTAAAGTGAAGAAGATGTCCAGAGGGGGCGGCAAGAAAATAACCGAACAAGACATCACATTTTTTTCGCGCCAGCTTGCCACCATGATGAAAGCCGGTGTGCCGTTGTTGCAGTCGTTCGATATTGTCGCCAAAGGACACAGCAATCCGTCGGTCACAAGACTACTCCTTGATATCAAAACCGAAGTGGAAACCGGCAGCAGTTTGGCGCAGGCATTTCGCAAATACCCGCTTTACTTCGATAGCCTGTTTTGCAATCTGGTCGCGGCTGGTGAGCAGGCCGGTATTTTGGACACCTTGCTGGATCGCCTGGCAACTTATAAAGAAAAAATCCTCGCGATCAAGAGCAAAATCAAGAAAGCGCTCTTTTACCCGATTTCGATTCTTGTGGTCGCGTTCATCGTTACCGCTGTGATCATGATTTTTGTGATTCCGCAGTTTGAAATGATGTTCAAAAACTTTGGTGCTGATTTACCTGCGCCGACCATGATCGTCATGAATATGTCGAAGTTTTTTGTCTCGTACTGGTGGCTTATTTTTGGCGGCCTCTTTGGCAGCGTCTGGCTGTTTTTCAATACATGGAAACGCTCGGAGAAGATGCAATTTTTTATGGATCGGATGATATTGAAAGTGCCGGTGTTCGGTGATCTGGTGAGAAAAGCTACCGTCGCCCGCTGGACGCGCACCCTGTCGACGATGTTTGCGGCCGGTGTTCCGCTAGTGGAGGCGCTCGATTCCGTTGCCGGTGCTGCGGGCAACAAGGTTTATTACAACGCAACCAAGAAAATCCAGCAGGAAGTCAGTACCGGTTCCAGCCTCACGGTGTCGATGCAAAACAGCGGCGTATTTCCCAATATGGTGTTACAGATGTGTGCGATCGGCGAGGAGTCGGGTGCGTTGGATGGCATGCTGTCGAAGGTCGCCGATTTCTTTGAGCAGGAAGTTGATGATGCGGTGGACGCGTTGGCCAGCTTGATGGAGCCAATGATCATGGCGGTGCTGGGGGTTGTAATTGGCGGCTTGGTCATCGCCATGTATCTGCCGATCTTCAAGATGGGCCAAGTGGTTTAATGATCAGCTGTTATCCCCAAGAGCGCTCTCAAATCAGTTGAAAGAATAAATGGACTTGCTCGACACCTTCCGCGCGGTGCCGTGGTTTTTTGTGTGTACTGCAATCGTGCTTGGATTGATGGTTGGCAGTTTTTTGAATGTGGTGATCCATCGGCTGCCGATCATGCTGGAGCGGGATTGGAAGGCGCAGTGTCTCGAGTACCTTGGCGATAAAATTGTTTTGAAGGTGTCCGAACCGATTGGTAGCAGCAGCAAATACAATCTTGTCGTTCCCCGCTCTGCGTGCCCATCCTGCGAGAAACCCATCACCGCGCTACAAAATATCCCGGTGATCAGCTATCTTTTTCTCGGTGGCAAATGTGCGGCCTGCAAAGCGCCCATCAGCATGCGTTATCCGCTGGTTGAAGCGATGACAGGCCTCCTGACGGGATTTCTCGCATGGCATTTTGGTGTCACCTGGGCGGCAGCATTTGCGATTATTTATTTGTGGGCGCTGATCGCGTTGACATTCATCGACGCTGACACCACGCTGCTTCCTGACGACATCACCTTACCGTTGTTGTGGCTCGGCTTGTTGATCAATCTGGGCGGGGTGTTTACCGATATCGGCTCAGCGACGCTCGGTGCTGTCGGTGGCTATCTGGTTTTATGGTCAGTTTATTGGGGGTTCAAGCTGCTGACGGGCAAAGAGGGCATGGGCTATGGCGACTTCAAGTTGCTTGCCGCGATTGGAGCCTGGCTCGGTTGGCAATTGATCCCGTTAGTGATTCTCCTCTCTGCAGCGGTAGGGACGGTGGTGGGACTCGCCGGGATCATTTTGAAGGGCCGCGACAAAGGTGCCAAATTGCCATTTGGGCCGTACCTGGCGGCAGCAGGATTCATTGCGCTCGTTTGGGGCCAACAATTGAACGCGTGGTATCTGGGCCGAATGCCTGCCTGATGCGATGGGAGTTTGCCGCTACATCGTTGGTGTGACCGGGGGCATCGGCAGCGGCAAGTCCACGGTTGCGAACCTTTTTGCCACGCTCGGCGTCGCGTTGGTCGACACAGATGCGATCGCGCACGCGCTGACGGCAATTGAGGGGCGAGCCATCGGCGCTATTCGATCCAACTTGGGAGAAGAGTTCATTGGCAATGACGGGGCACTTGACCGCGCCGCCACGCGCACCCGGATATTTGCGGACGTGAACGTGAAATTGCAGCTTGAGGCGATTCTTCACCCGTTGATTCGCCAGGAGGTCGATAACGCATTATGCTCTGACGCGGTATCCCGGACACCGTACGCGATGCTCGTCGTTCCACTACTATTTGAGTCGCTCACCTATCGTGATCGTGTCTACGAGACGCTGCTCATCGATTGTCCGACTGCGGTGCAGATCGAACGGGTAAAACTTCGCTCTGGGCTAAAGGCGGACGAGACCGCGCGCATTATCGCAGCGCAACTTCCCCGCCCGGTAAGGCTCCAACTGGCCGATGCTGTCGTCTGGAACGGAGGTAGCGGCGCTACCCTGTGGCCGCAGATAGAGCAGCTTCACCTGCATTACGTGCAAAACGCGAGCATTGCCAGATGAGAGTTCAGTCACAACACAATATTTGTAAACTCGCGCTTAATCCGTCACAATTTGCGATGAAACTATCATTCAGCCAGTGATCACCTACGAATATCCACTCAACGAACGCATCCGCACGCTCCTGCGTTTGGAGGATTTGTTCGACCGTGTCGATTTTTTCATTGCGCAGGATGCGCCGCTTGATCATCAAGCCGCGCTAACGAGCATTTTCGAAATTCTGGAGGTGGCGTCGCGCGGCGACCTAAAATCGGATCTGCTTCAAGAGCTGGATCGGCAACGATTATTTCTTGAAGCGTTGCGAGGTAACCCGGCAATTTCTGAGGATAGGCTCGATGCGGTGGTAACCGAAATTGAAACGACCTTTGCCGACTTGCTGGCCTCGTCTGGCAAAACGGGATTCCACCTCCGCGAGAATGAGTGGCTGATGACGATCAAGCAGCGGGCGGCGATTCCAGGCGGCATCTGTGAATTTGACCTCCCGTCCTACCACCATTGGTTACATCGAGATCATGATTTGCGACGGATCGACCTTGAAACGTGGCGACTGCCGCTGAATTCAGTCGCTGCCGCATTGCGTATCGTGTTACGCCTGCTGCGAGAAAGCGGCAAGTCAGCGTCGTTGATCGCCTTCGGTGGTGTATTCCAGCAGACGCCGATGGAACGGGCTGCGCATATGTTGCGGCTAACGCTGCGGAGAGACATCGGCTGCGTACCCGAGATCAGCGCAAATAAATACGCACTTAACATCCGATTCCTGCTGCCCGGCACCGTCCAGCGTGCGAAGGTCTTTGATGCCGACGTCGAATTTGATCTGACCTATTGCAATCTATGACCGCAAAGCTGGTGCGCTGCCCTCAGTGTGGCAAATCTTCGGAGTATCGCGCAGACAATCCGTCAAGACCGTTTTGCAGTCCGCGCTGCAAGTTGATCGATCTCGGTGCCTGGGCCGAAGAGCGCTACACCATTACCGGCCCGACAGCATTGTCTGAAGAGCCCGGTGTGGACGACGGCCAGGATCGGCGACGGGAACTTGGCGCGTCCAACCCGACTCCAAGCAAAAATTAATCGGGATATCCCGCACAAGTAACAACCATTCAACCCGTAGCTTGGAAATGCTTTCCTTGCCACAAAGAGTCGTGCTGCGATAAAATAATGCGGTGTGATAAGAGACTGCGTAAAAACTGTTTTCCTGGTGCATGAAGTGATGATGGTGTCGACCGAAGCTAATGATAACGCGTCGTTTTTCCTTGAAATGCGGCCCAATCGGTCACTTACGCCTGAGGCTCGTCGCCTGTGGTTGGCAGTCATCGTAGGCACAACTTTTTTGGTGGCCGGTGCAGCGACGGCGATAGGTGCTTGGATGGTGTTGCCGTTTGCAGGATTCGAAGTTTTATTTCTTTGGTACGCATTCCAGTTGATCGGTCGACACGACGATGATTACGAGCGGGTGCGTGTGGCCGATCGGGAGTTTTACTGGGCGAAGTGCAGGTGTGGCCAAGTTGAGGAACTTCGTGGCAACGCTGCTTGGGCGCAAATATTTACGATACCTCGCAACGGACGGGTGGAAATAGGTTTGCGCTATCAGGGCAGGACAGTTTCCGTAGGGCAGTTAGTTTCAGACGAGCAACGCCGGTTGCTGTGGCGCAATCTAGCGCGCGCGCTGAAAATAGGCGTTGCATCGTAGGTTCGCCCTGTGAGTGCTGCGGTTTTTTGATATTCGGGATGATTGCTTAGCATGCATAAAATAAAAAATTTCTTCGGGCGTTTTAGTCGCTATGTTGCAGTTGTGACCACCGTCGGGCTGGCGGCGCTCCTGACCTTAATCAGTCTGCCGACACTGGCGAGCTATGACGTTAATATCGCGCAACCCGCATCCCCGATAGCGCAACAAATTTACGGCCTGCACATGTACATTCTGGGGGTGTGCGCGACTATTTTTGTGGTCGTATTCGGTTTGATGTTTTATTCGATTTTCAAGTTTCGGAAATCCAACGGTGCCAAGCCGGACGTGAATTTTCACGAAAGCACACTGATCGAAATTATCTGGACGATCATTCCGTTCATCATTTTGATCGCGATGGCGGTACCCGCAACGAAGACCATCCTCGACATGAAGGACACGTCCAGTCCCGATCTGACGATCAAAGTCACTGGCTTCCAATGGGGCTGGCGTTATGACTACAGCGCGGCTGATTTTGGTTTTTATTCCAATTTATCGACGCCGTGGAGTCAGATTGGACAACCCGGCACCGGGCCTACTGAACCACAGGGTAAAGATTATTTGCTCGAGGTAGACAATCCGTTGGTCGTGCCGGTCGGCAAGCGTGTACGGTTGCTGATCACGTCGAACGACGTCATTCACGGCTGGTATGTGCCGCAACTCGGCATCAATCAATACGGTATTCCTGGTTTCATCAAGGACGTGTGGTTCAAGGCAGACATGGTCGGCACCTTCAAAGGGCAATGCAGCCAAATTTGCGGTAAGTTGCACGGCTACATGCCAATCGCAGTGGTGGTGAAATCAGAAGCCGACTACGCGAAATGGGTTGAGGAGTCCAAAGCCAAATGGGGTGCCAAAGCCTTAACCGCCGCAGCGCTTGCCGCAGTCGTGTCCACGGAGGACGACAATAAAGTCTTCACCATGGCAGAGGCCAAAGATAAAGGCGCTTTGATTTACGCCGCCAATTGTGTGGCCTGTCATCAGGCCAACGGCAAAGGCATGCCGCCTGCGTTTCCCTCCTTGGCAGGATCGAAAATCGTCCTCGGTTCGAGTGAAGAACAAGTCAACGTTTTGCTCAACGGCAGAGCCGGCACCGCCATGCAGTCTTTCGCGCGGCTATCAAATAGTGAGATCGCTGCGGTGATCACTTACACCAAGAATTCCTTTGGCAATAGCGTCGGCAAACTAGTGCAGCCCGCCGATATCAAAATCGCCAGAAAATAAATTTCAACCAGTCAAAATAATTTTCGCAAAATCAGATCTTCGTTCGACAGTAATCGGGAAAGCAGGCAACTATTTCGTTGCCTGCTTTAAAGAAACAGGAGCCCAAAATGGTAACAGCCACAGCACACGCCCACGACCACGCACACGATCACTCGCACGATCATGCGCCAGGCGGTTTAACGCGCTACTTCACCACCACCAACCACAAAGACATCGGGACGATGTATTTGTGGTTCGCGTTCACCATGTTTTTTATCGGCGGCGCGATGGCCTTGGGCATTCGTGCGGAGTTATTTCAACCGGGTCTGCAATATTTTCAACCGGAGTTTTTTAATTCGTTGACGACAGTACACGCGCTGGTAATGATTTTTGGGGCGGTCATGCCTGCCTTCGTCGGTTTCGCTAACTGGCTGATTCCGATGCAGATCGGCGCGGCTGACATGGCGTTTCCGCGAATGAACAATTGGAGCTTCTGGATCATGATTCCGGCAGCTATCCTGTTGCTATCGACGTTTTTCGTCCCAGGTGGTGCCGCAGCGTCCGGCTGGACGCTATATCCACCGCTAGTGACACAAGGCGGTATTGGCGTTGACATGTCCATTCTGGCGCTCCACTTGCTGGGTGCCTCATCGATCATGGGCTCGATCAACATCATTACCACCCTGTTGAATCTGCGTGCGCCTGGCATGACAATGATGAAAATGCCGCTGTTTTGCTGGACATGGCTGATTACCGCCTACCTGCTTATAGCTACGATGCCGGTACTGGCAGGCGCCATCACGATGTTGCTGACTGATCGTCATTTCGGCACCAGTTTTTTTAACGCCGCCGGCGGCGGTGACCCAACGATGTTTATGCACATCTTCTGGTTCTTCGGTCATCCCGAGGTATATATCCTGATCCTGCCAGCGTTCGGCATCGTTTCATCGATCATTCCGGCGTTTGCAAGAAAACCGCTGTTTGGTTATGCATCGATGGTGTACGCAACTGGATCGATTGCGATCCTGTCGTTCATCGTTTGGGGCCACCACATGTTTACGGTGGGCATGCCGGCCGCTGGACAATTATTTTTCATGTACGCGACCATGTTGATTGCGGTGCCGACCGGCGTGAAGATTTTTAACTGGATCGCGACCATGTGGCGCGGCTCGCTTACGTTCGAGACGCCGATGTTGTTCTGTATCGGCTTTTTGTGCATGTTTACGCTTGGCGGTTTTTCAGGGTTGGTGTTGGCGATCGTCGCGGTGGATATTACCTTGCACAATACCTACTACGTCGTCGCACACTTTCACTATGTGTTGTTTCCCGGCGCCATCTGGGGCTTGACGGCGGCCGTGTATTTCTACCTGCCGAAATTCACCGGCAAAATGTACAACGAGACCCTGGGCAAATGGCATTTCTGGATTTCGGCCATCGCATTCAACGTCACGTTTTTCCCGCAACATTTTCTCGGTCTCGCCGGCATGCCGCGTCGCATTCCAGACTATGCGCTGCAGTATGCTGACTGGAACCAGATTTCGACGATCGGCGCGTTCGTATTGGGTTTTAGCCAGCTTATCTTCCTCTACAACGTCGTCACGACCATTCGTTCGGGCGAGAAGGCCAAGGAAAAGCAATGGGACGGCGCTGATTCGCTGGAGTGGACACATTTGCCTAGCCCGGTTCCATACCATACGTTTGAAACACCACCAGTGCTGAAATAATCGACGCGGCGATGAGCGAAAAAGTCACCGATCAGTCTCAAGCCAGCCTCAGCCGTCGCAAGTCGATTACTTTGGTGTTACTGCTGTTATGGGTGGCGGCGATATTTACGTATTCGATTCTGAAATTTGCGAAGGTGATCAGTTGAACCAAACTGTGGAATCAACTTCCCAAGCGGAAATACGTGAGAACAATCGCGTAACGCTCTGGAAGCTGCTGATGGTGGTGCCGGTGATGCTGGTGTTTTGTGCGTCAATGGTGCCTCTTTATCGCCAGATTTGTAGTGTGTTAGGCATTACTGCGACGCGAACGATTGTTCAGAACACACAGGTGGATAGCAGTCGATTTGTGAAGGTGGAGTTTGTTGCTAATCTGAACAAGAATTTCGCCTGGAAGTTCGAGCCAGTTGAGAAGCTGGTTGAAATTCATCCCGGCACCGTGGCAACAGTCAATTACCGCGTGACCAATACGCTGCCCTACGCTACGACTGGTCGCGCAGTGCCGAGCTTTGCGCCTCTGGAGGCGGGGCTGTTTTTCAATAAGGTAGAGTGTTTTTGTTTTAGCAATCAGACTTTGCAGGCTGGAGAAACACGCGAAATGCCGGTGACATTTTTTGTTGATCCAAAAGTACCGAAAGATCTTGCCGCCATCGCGTTGTCTTATACCTTTTTTAACGTAACGGACGAAGGCAATAAAACGTAGTGTGGAACATCTTCAAGGCCGTGTGATGTGGAACACGTTCAAAGCGGTGTTGTGGGGTTTTCTCGGCATCCGAAGTAGCAAGGGCTACGAGAATGACCAGCAGAAACTGAAAGTGCAATATGTCATTGCGGTTGGTGTTTTTTGTGCTTTAGTGTTTGTTGTGAGTTTATTTTTTTTGGTTCGAATGCTCACCGTCAAATAATATATTTCAGATAGTGAAAGTTCTAAGGGAGTTTTAGCATGAGTGCAACAACAGGCGGCTATTATTTTGCCCCACCGTCGAAGTGGCCAGTGGTCGGCTCCACCGCGCTGTTTTTCTTCATGTCGGGACTGGCGATGTGGATGAACAATATCCAGCCGTGGGGTTACACGTCGATCGCAATCGGTTTCAGTATTTTGATCTACATGTTGTTTGGCTGGTTCGGCATCGTCATCCACGAAAGCGAGTCCGGCCTGTACAACAAGCAAATGGACACCTCGTACCGCTGGAGCATGAGCTGGTTCATTTTTTCCGAGGTAATGTTCTTTTCTGCTTTTTTTGGGGCCTTATTTTACGCGCGTATTTTCTCTGTGCCGTGGCTCGGCGATTTCGACAACGCGTTGATCTGGCAAGGCTACGAAGCCAAGTGGCCGACGATGGGGCCATACCTAGATCCCAATCCGGCATTCCAGTTTTCGCCGATGAGCGCGTGGGGATTGCCTGCCATCAACACTGCTCTATTGCTTAGCTCTGGCGTGACGGTCACGTGGGCGCATCATGCAATGATCGCCAATAATCGTAAACAATTGATCCTGGGTCTATTCCTGACGATTCTGCTGGGGGTGATATTTCTGGGTGTCCAAGCGTACGAATATTCGCATGCTTATTCAGCGCTCAATCTGAAACTGACATCTGGCGTATTCGGCTCAACTTTCTTCATGCTCACCGGTTTTCACGGCTTTCACGTAACGCTTGGCGCGATCATGCTGACGGTGATTCTCGTGCGATGCATCAAGGGCCACTTCACGCCGGAGCATCACTTCGGTTTTGAAGCAGTAGCATGGTATTGGCACTTTGTTGACGTCGTGTGGTTGGGCTTGTTTGTGTTCGTTTACTGGCTCGCTTAAACCAGGAATCAACAAAATAATCGGCTAAAAAAAGCCGCACACTGTGCGGCTTTTTTTGTGTGGCGACTGAGGCGTTCACGCGTCTATTGTTGCGGTATCCAGCCGAAATAATAACTGCCAATCAGGATCAGAAAAATCGCGACCGAGAGCACGATCCTGAGCGTCAACGCTGTCACCATGCGCCGCGAATTGCTTTTATCGCGATACATGAAAAACAGCGCGCTGAAGAGGCTGGCGAGTACCAATAACAGCAACACCACAACTAAAATTTTCATTATTTTCTGCTACCTATCTCGAATCATTCGCGACGCATATTGTCCAATAAATATTGTAGCGTAACCACACGCTTTCATTCCACCGCTTGCTGAAACAACAAATGCTGTTTCGACTATCTGAAGTCCGATTTACGCCCACGTTGGTGCCAACAATGGCGGCGTTTTCTGCGCTCTGCCTGCTGCTATATCTTGGCTACTGGCAGCAAGGACGAGCTGCCGAGAAGAGAGACTTACAAACGCAATTCGAAAATCGGGTCGCGGCAATGCCGGTCGTACTGGGTGGCGAGATTTCCGATCCACTCGCGTTGCGATATTTCCGTGCAAGTGCGCGTGGCGAATGGTCGGCAGATGAGCAGTTTTTTATCGACAACAAATTTGATCACGACGCGGTCGGCTATCACGTGATTGCGCCGTTGAAAATTGCTGGAACGAATCGTTACGTGCTCATCAATCGCGGCTGGGTAGCGCGCGCCGCCAGCTATCCCACACCGCCGTCAATTCCCGTGCCGTCCGGGCTGGTGAATGTCGATGGCGTTGTGACGCTACCGAGCACGCGCTTCCTTGAGCTCAATGCGGCAACAACGCAGGGTAACGTGTGGCAAAACCTCACCACCGAGCGCTACCGTGCAGCGAGCGGTCGTGATGTGCTACCGCTGGTATTGCTGGCCAATACTGCCACTGCACCGTTGAAACCGGTCACAGAGCAGCCCAACGCGCGCGCTGAAAAGCATGTCGAATACATGCTGACCTGGTATTCACTCGCAGCAACCGTGGTCGCGTTGTGGGTTGGTCTGAATTTGCAACGTGAGCGCGCACTAAAGCACGCGCCACCGATCAATGAAGGGAAAAACCGATGACCCCACGTACCAAACTCGCGCTGATGTTTGCATTGTTTGCGCTGCCAACACTGGCCTCGTTCACCGCGTTTTATTTTTTTCCGCCGACTAAAACGAGTAACTATGGCGAGCTTGTTGCGCCGGTTATCAATCTTCCACAGATGGCACTTGGCATCAAAGATGGCACCGACGCTGCGTCGAGCGCGCGCGAGCAGGGGCTGCGTGGAAAATGGTTGCTCGTCACCCGTGACAGCGGCGCGTGTGAAGCTGCGTGTGAGCAGAAACTTTTCGCGATGCGTCAATCGCGCTTGATTGTCGGGCGGGAAATGGATCGCGTCGTGCGCGTCGTGCTGATCGATGACGACAGCAAGCCTTCGGACGAGCTGATAAAGCGCTACGAGGGCACGGCGTGGGTGTCGGCAAAATCATTGCCGTGGCTCGCCAAATTTCCGGTTCCGCCGCAGGACACCAGCAACGGCCGGGCATTTTTTTATGCGGTTGATCCAATGGGTAATATTTTTATGCGCTACGGCGCAGATGGCGATGCGAAACTGATTGCCAAGGATCTGCAACGGGTGCTGAAGGCATCCCAGATCGGCTGACGACGGCACATGGAACAGAGACAGCACAAAAAATGAAAATGAATTCTTTTGAACAAGGCGTGATTGGCGCGATTACGATTGCGATCATCCTCGCGGCTTTTCTATGGGTCAAACGGGATGCCGTGCGCTTCCGCAAACTTGTTGGCGTGACGATGGCACTGACGTTCGTGTTGGTGATCCTCGGCGCGTTTGTGCGGCTCTCCGATGCGGGGCTGGGTTGCCCGGATTGGCCGGGTTGCTATGGCAATCTGACACCGCATCATTCGGTTAACGACATCCGTGCGGCCGAAGCGATTCAGCCCGACGGGCCGGTGTCGATGGCAAAAGCATGGAAAGAAATGGTGCATCGGTATCTGGCGATGTTTGTCGGCGCGCTGATTGCAGCAATCATGTTCGCGGCGTGGCGCAATCGGCATTCCTGGCGTCAATCGCCGACGCTTGCCACTGTCATCGGCGGCGCGGTGATTTTTCAGGCGGCTCTCGGCGCATGGACGGTGACGATGTTGTTGAAGCCGGCCATCGTCACGTCGCATTTGTTGGGTGGCGTCACCATCCTGTCGTTGCTCGCCTGGCTGCACTGGCGACAAGCTGCGCGCCAAACGAACGTCCCAGGTTGGGCAAACGGTATAATCGCCAGCAACGGCGTGCGGATGTTTGCACTGCTGGCCTTGGCGACTTTATTTGTACAGATTGCGCTGGGTGGTTGGGTTAGTACCAACTACGCTGCTTTGGCCTGTGCTGATTTGCCGCTGTGTTCGGGCGAGCTCGTACCGGCGATGGATTTTGCGAATGCCTTCCATATTGTTCGTCCCTTGGGGTTTGGCCCGGATGGCGAATTGCTGACCATTGAAGCCTTGCGCGCGATCCATTGGTCGCATCGTGTGGGCGCGGTGATCGCAGTATTGGTGGTCGGCGGCTTTGCATTGGCGTTGCTTAAAATCGCATCAGGCAGGAAAGCGGCGAAAATGTTGATTGCGCTACTCACCGCGCAAGTGTTGCTCGGTTTGTCGAATGTGTGGTTTAGTTTGCCGCTGCTTGTTTCGGTTGCACATAACGGTGTCGCAGCGCTGTTGTTTACGCTTTTGTTGTTGATCAATTTACGCCTGCACCATCACCGAACTTGAATCCTGAAATGTCCCAACAGATCGCCACCCACCCGCAGCCAAACGTGCTGGCTCAATTTCTTCAATTGACCAAGCCACGCGTCAACTCGCTTATCGTGTTCACAGCGATCATCGGCATGATGCTGGCCTACCCGGTGGGCATTGCGTGGGATGTGCCACTGATGCTGACCAGCACGGTCGGTATTGCGCTGGTGGCGGGTGCGGCTGCGGCATTCAACTGCCTGGTCGAGCAGCAGATTGACCAGAAAATGGCGCGCACTCGCGCACGACCGACCGTGACGGGCTCTATCACGAGCTGGCAGATTTTACTGCTCGCGGGCATAGTCGGTGGTGCCGGATTGATCGTGTTGTATCGCTATGTGAACCCGCTCACCATGTGGCTCACGCTCGCTACTTTCGTTGGCTACGCGGTCATCTACACAGTGATCTTAAAGCCCGCGACACCGCAGAATATCGTTATCGGCGGCGCATCCGGCGCGATGCCGCCAGTGCTCGGCTGGGCTGCGGTCGCGGGCGTGGTGGACCCCAATGCGCTGCTGCTTTTCCTGATCATTTTTGCGTGGACGCCACCGCATTTCTGGGCGCTGGCTTTGTACCGTAAAAATGAATACGCCAAAGCAGGCGTGCCGATGCTGCCCGTGACGCATGGTGATGCCTTCACCAAACTGCATCTGTTGCTCTACACCTTATTGCTGTCGGCTGCGACCCTGTTGCCGTTTGCGGTCGGCATGGCGAGCTGGATTTATCTGCTGTCTGCGGTCGTGCTGAACGGATTTTTCCTGTTCTATGCAGTCAAGCTTTTGCGGCATTACAGCGACGCGCTTGCCAGGCGCACGTTTTCGTTTTCGATTTTATATTTGTCGCTGCTGTTTGCCGCGCTGCTCATCGACCACTACGCGCCGCTGGTGCTTCGATAGCCATGCGCATCGCCTGCGCCGCGATTTGCGCATTTTTTCTGACACTCGTCGGTTGCGAAAATAAACCCGTTTTCAATGCGCTCGATATCACCGGCATTCAGGGTTACGGCAATGATTTTCGACTGACCGATCACAATGGTCGCCCGCGCACCATGGCCGATTTTCGCGGCAAGGTGGTGGTGATTTTTTTTGGCTACACGCAGTGCCCGGATGTTTGTCCCACCACGCTCTCGGAAATGCGGCAGGTGATGCAAATGCTGGGCAAGGATGCGGACAGGCTACAGGTGCTATTCGTCACCGTTGATCCGGCGCGGGACACTCAGCAATTGCTGTCGACCTACGTGCCGTCTTTCAATCCGACGTTTCTCGGCCTGTATGGTGACAGTGCTGCGACCGAAAAAGTGGCGAAGGATTTCAAGATTATTTATCGACTGTCGCCGGGCAAGACCGCGGAGAGTTACACGGTCGATCACACCGCCGCGTCGCTGGTTTTTGATCCGCAGGGACGGCTGCGTTTATTCATCAATTACGGCTTGAGCGCGGATAAAATCACGCCCGACATTAAAAAATTACTTTAAGGAACATACGATGAACATTCAACGATTCCACGTTGGCGCACGGCTTTCTGAAATGGCGATTCACAATGGCACCGTTTATCTGGCGGGCCAGGTTGCCGCCGATACTTCGCAAGACATCACGGGACAGACGACGCAAGTACTCGGCAGTATCGACAAGTTGTTAGCTGAAGCTGGTAGCGACAAAACAAAGATTTTATCGACGACAATTTACATCACCGATATGGCGGATTTCCCCGCGATGAACGCGGTGTGGGATGCGTGGGTGGTCGCCGGCGCGACCCCACCTCGGGCGACAGTAAAGGCCGAGCTCGCCAAGCCCGCGTACAAGGTGGAAATTCAGGTCATCGCTGCGACAAATTGATTGGATGGTTACCGCGCGACCGCGTGCGACACACCCGCCTGACCCACGATCGACGCTGTCGCCACCAATTCGTCAAATAGCGCCATCGAGGCCTTGCCCGAAACGCAATAGGGATCAAGCGTGGCGCACTCCGAATATTTGAGCAGCAGCGATGGGTTGATGCGCTCAAGGTTCACCACGCCCATCGACCAGCCGGCGAATTTTCTTTCGCTGATTTCTTCGTAGGAAAGAATCACCACGTCCTTGTGGCGCGGGTCTGCGGCGATGTGGTTGTACAAGGCGTTGACCTGCATGCGTCCTCCCTCCAGCGCCTGCAAAAAAATTCTTCCACTCGAACAAAGCACACCCGTGATGCCGTTTCCCGGGTTATGGGCTTTCGATTGCGACAGAATTTTCAGCAGTTCATCCTGTGAAACACTATCCGCCGCCCGGCTTGCATACAACATACGCACCAGCATGATGTTCTCCGATTCCTGGATGGGATTTAGATATTTTTCTTGCTTAGCAGCGAGAGAAATTCTCGTCGCAGATTCGGGTCTTTGAGGAACGAGCCACGCATCACGCTGTTGGTCATGCGCGAATCGGCATCTTTCACGCCGCGCCAGTGCATGCAAAAGTGGTCGGCCTCGATGACGATCGCGAGCCCATCGGGCTTCACCTTGTCTTGCAGGATGGCGGCAAGATTTGTCACGGCTTCCTCTTGAATCTGCGGGCGGCTCATCACCCAATCGCAAATGCGCGCGTATTTCGACAAGCCGATCAGATTCGAATGGCCGTTCGGCATGATGCCGATCCACACCTTGCCGATGATCGGACAAAGGTGATGCGAGCATGCGCTGCGCACGGTGATGGGTCCGACGATCATGAGCTCATTCAAATGCTCGACGTTGGGAAATTCAGTCACGGCCGGCATCGGCTCGTAGCGACCTTTGAACACCTCGGTCAAATACATTCTCGCCACGCGGCGCGCAGTCTCCTGCGTGTTGTGGTCGCTCTCGGTATCGATCACCAGACTTTTCAATACTTCCGCCATCTTCGCTTCGACCTCGGCTTTTAACTCATCGATTTC
>JANMPY010000439.1:0-4644 GCA_031370095.1 Betaproteobacteria bacterium | reverse complement strand
ATACTGACTTCAACAAAATCACCGCAGGCGACATCCTGCTTCTTGCCTTTGCGTGTACACGCAAGCTGGGTGCCGTCGGCAAGTTCCGCTAAATATTCGCGACCAAAATCGCAGGTGACGAGTGCGCGCATCAGAGGCTTGGCAGCGCGTCGAGCCTGGCAGCGCAGATGAAATCATTCAAAGTAATGCCGCCCGCATCGTGGGTCGAATACGCCACTACGCATTTGTTGTAATGCACACTCATGTCGGGATGATGATCCTCTCGATGCGAAATCCACGCGGACGCATTGACGAAGGCAATCGTCTGGTAGTAGTTTTTGAATGGAAATGTTTTTTTGATCTCGTTGCCGACGCGCGCCCAACCGTTTAGTGCGCCGAGATGCGTTTCAATATCGGCGTCCGAAAGTGCTGCGGCTTGGCCACCGGCTGCGCAATGCATTTGTGAGAGTGCGGTCATGTTTGCATCGCTTTCAAATGCGCAATCCGAATAGCTGCTGGGGGATGTGAATCGTACACCGCCGAATGCAGCGGGTCGGGCGTGAGCGTGGAAGCATTATCGCGATAGAGCTTCACCAGCGCCGTGATGAGGTCACTTGCCTCGGTTTGCTCGGCGGCATACGCATCGGCTTCAAATTCGTGTTTGCGTGAAATCAAGCTGCCCAATGGTGTCAGCCAGAACGTGAAAACCGGCAGCACCATGAAAAATAGTGCAAGTGATATGGCCACATGCGGCATCGCGCCACCAAGCGGAAAGCCTAATCCTTCATAGAACCACGGCTTGTCGATCACCCAGCCCATCAAGGCAAGAATGACGAACGCGAGCACAAACTGGCCGACGATCATTTTGGTGATGTGCTTGCGCTTGAAATGTCCCAGCTCATGCGCCAATACCGCCTCGATTTCAGGTGGCGAAAGACGGGAAATGAGCGTGTCAAAAAAAACGATGCGTTTGGTTTTACCAAGCCCGGTGAAATACGCATTGCCATGGCTGGAGCGCTTGGAACCATCCATCACGAACAGCCCGCTCGAGGTAAATCCACAACGCGTCAGCAAGCTCTCGATGCGCGCTTTGAGCGACACATCTGCCAACGGCGAAAATTTATTGAACAGCGGCGCGATAAAGGTCGGATAGATCACAATCATCGCGAGGCTGAACGCCAACCACACCAGCCAAACATAGAGCCACCACAGCGAGCCCATTTTTCCCATCAACCAAAACGTCACCAGCAACAGCGGCACGCCGATGGCGGCAGCCAGAGCCAAACCCTTCATGGCGTCGATGAGATAAAGCTGCCAGGTTAATTTGTTAAAGCCGAATTTTTCCTCGATCACAAACGTGCGATACAAATCGAATGGCGTAGAAATGATTGAGGAGACAATCAAGAGTCCCGCGAAAATGGCGAGACCCAGCAAATACGGCCCGCTGAACCATGACGCTGCGAGATGATGAATCAGCCACATGCCGCCACCCAGCGTGATGGCAAGCAGCAGCGCCACATCTAAAACGCTTTCAATCAAGCCGAGCCGGTTTTTCGCGATCGTGTAATCGGCCGCTTTTTGATGGGCTTCCAGCGTGATCGACTCGGTGAATTCGACCGGTACGGCGGCGCGATGCGCGCGCACATGCGCGATGTGGCGCAAGGTGAGCAGGCTTGCGAAGGCAAAGCTAAGAGCGACGAATAACAAAAATATTAGAGTGAATACAGGTGCGGTCATTGAAGGTGCCAGTCGTGAATCATGAGAAAATAAAGTATCACGCTATTTTACGGCGCATTTGATGCACATTCGACACTCAACAGAGACCCGCCATGCCGCAAGACCAAAACAATCTCATCTGGATCGATATGGAAATGACCGGCCTCGTGCCGGAGACTGATCACATCATCGAAGTCGCCATCGTCGTCACCGACGGCAATCTCAACACCATCGCCGAAAGCCCGGTGCTGGTGCTGCATCAACCAGACGCCGTCCTCGACGCGATGGATGCGTGGAACAAATCCACCCACAAAAAATCCGGGCTCATCGACAAAGTGAAAGCGTCAACGCTGACGAATATCGAGGTTGAAAATCAGATGGTCGAATTTTTAAAGCTGCACGCGCCCGCCAGCACCTCGCCCATGTGCGGCAATTCGATCTGTCAGGATCGCCGCTTCATGGCGCGCGGCATGCCCAAGCTGGAAGCGTATTTTCATTACCGAAACCTCGATGTCTCCACGCTGAAAGAATTGGCCAAACGCTGGAAGCCCGCGATCATGTCTGGCATGAAAAAACACGGCAAACATGAAGCGCTGGCGGATATTTACGAGAGTATTGAAGAGCTCAAGTATTATCGGGAGCATTTTTTGCAGGTAAGTTCGACTTAGCCCGTGCGTGCAAACGTGTTCTCCAATAACCCGGCTTTGCACTCACCCCAAACGAGCGTAAAGGCGAAACCGGGTCGGCAAAGACAAACGAATATGCAAGCTCATAGCCAAATCGCCAAAGCGGATAATTCTTGGTCGCGCTCAATTAAATTGAAACACCAGCATCGGCGGCCCTGCCAACGCAAAAACCTCTGGAACACCGCACCAATATTAGACTTTCGCCGGTCGCTCACCAATCGCGTCACGCAAAACCTGCGCGGCAATCGGTTTCACCAGATAGGCTGACGCGCCGGATGCGAGCGATTGGCGGCGGATGGAATGGTCATCGAGTGCGGAAATCATGATGACTTTACTTTCCGCGTTCGGGGTGTGGGCAAGGTTGCTCAAGAAACTTAAGCCGCTCAAGCGCGGCATGCGGACATCGCAAATAACAACATCGAAACGAGCCGCCTGACAGCGCCTTAGCGCATCCAGGCCGTTGGTCGAGCGTTCGACCGCGAAACCCATTTTGTGCATCACCTGCGTGACCTGATCGATGATCGTTTCATCGTCGTCAACGACAAGTGCACGGGGCTGCGGATCGTTATTGGCCGACATCGTGTGGGGCAACCGTTCGAATTATTGTGTCCAGTTTATCGCATCCGGGTGAAAGCACCACCACTCCCGACGCGACCCAACGTCACACGAAAAATAACTTTAGCCTGCAGTGATACCGGTAACAGCCTCAAGGATCGCCTTGCTCGACGCAGGCTTGACCAAATACGCAACCGCGCCGGCCTCCAACGCTTCCCTCTTGAGCGTCCGATCATCCAGCGACGACAGCATGACCACGCGGCAAGTGGATTGCGCAGGCAGGCGCAAATTTTTCAGGAAGCTGATGCCGGAAAGTTTGGGCATGCGAATATCGCAGACCACCGCATCGAAGTGGCTGGCGCGGAACATGGCGAGCGCGTTCATGCCGTCACCTGCAGTCTCGACGTGATAGCCGGCACGGCGCAACACGGCGGAGGCATGCTCAAGCAGGATGATGTCATCGTCGACGACAAGCGCACGTTTTTGTACTACGTTGTTTTCGGCTGACATTTATTTTTTACCTTAGGAATTTCTGCTTACTTGCTTTTTACGCAATCGACGTAATAGGTGAATTTCCCGTCGTGCTCGGTTTCGACCAAACCGTGAATGTCGGTTTCAAAACCTGGAAACTTGCCGTTGAATTCACGCGCGAATCGCAAATATTGGACGATGGTTTTGTTGAATCGTTCGCCGGGAATCAGCAGCGGTATGCCCGGTGGATAAGGCGTCAGCAGCACGCTGGTGATGCGGCCTTCCAGATCATCAATCGCGACGCGATCAATTTCGCGGTGGGCAAGCTTCGCGTACGCGTCGGCCGGCTTCATCGCCGGCTGCATATCGGACAAATACATTTCGGTCGTGAGTCTTGCCACATCGTTGGCTTTGTACATGTCGTGAATCTGCTGGCACAAATCCTTCAGGCCGACGCGTTCGTAGCGCGGCTGTGTGGCGACAAACTCCGGGAGTATTTTCCACATCGGCTGATTTTTGTCGTAGTCATCCTTGAACTGTTGCAGCGCCGTGAGCAGGGTATTCCAGCGGCCCTTGGTAATGCCGATGGTGAACATGATGAAGAACGAATAAAGCCCGGTCTTCTCGACGATCACGCCGTGCTCGGCCAAAAATTTGGTGACGATCGATGCGGGTATGCCGGTCTTGGCAAATTTGCCGGAGACATCAAGGCCCGGCGTGACGATGGTCGACTTGATTGGATCGAGCATGTTGAAGCCCGCGGCCATATTGCCGAAGCCATGCCATTTGTCGTTGGTTTTCAGCACCCAGTCTTCGCGCGAGCCGATGCCGTCAGTGGTGAGTTTGTCGGGCCCCCATACTTTGAACCACCAGTCCTTGCCCCACTCGTCATCGACCTTGCGCATGGCGCGGCGGAAATCGAGCGCCTCCGAGATTGACTCCTCCACCAGCGCGTGCCCGCCGGGTGCCTCCATCATCGCCGCCGCTACATCACACGATGCGATGATGGCGTACTGCGGTGAAGTCGAGGTGTGCATCAGATACGCCTCGTTGAACGTGGTCTTGTCGAGCTTGCGATGTTCCGATTCCTGCACGATGATTTGCGAGGCCTGTGAAAGTCCCGCCAGCAGTTTGTGCGTCGAGTGGGTGGCGTAGATCATCGCTTCCCTGGGCCGCGGCCGGTCTTTGCCGATGGCGTGCATATCCTTGTAAAACTCATGGAATGTCGCGTGCGGCA
>JANMPY010000415.1:0-1898 GCA_031370095.1 Betaproteobacteria bacterium | reverse complement strand
GGCGAGATCGTTTTGTCGCTGAGCCAGCAAGCCACGCGCAATCTCACTTTTGGCGACGAGTTGATTCAGTTTTCGGCGCGCTTCAACGGCGTCTCGCGTGAAATCGCGGTGCCGATGTACGCAGTGCTCGGCGTGTTCGCGCGCGAGAATGGCCGTGGCGTATTTTTCGGCCCCGAGTCAGCACCCGAACAAGCCACCACCCAGGCGCCGGTTGCCGCGCATGCGCCAATTCTGCAATCGGTGTCGACCACTCCCGCTGCACAAGCGCCACCGGACGCAAACGCGACGGCGGCAGCAACGCAGCCAACGCCTCCACCCGACAAGCCCAAGGCACCGCCGCGCGGAAAGCTTCGCGTCATCAAGTAGCGCGGTTGCTCATCGCGCGGCGACTCGACTCTTCGCGCGATCTTCGAGTGAACATATCACGGTCGGCGATTCTGACGGCACTATCCCAGCAAAAAAACGTGAAGAACAAGCACTGGCGGGGCTTCCAGAGCAAAAGCAGCCGGTGAGGCGCGTCAATGCTGGTGGTTGATGCGTGCAACAGCGTTGCTTCTGCGCGTTTACAAAGCGCATCTTTGCGCAGCTCACTCAACGCTCGCCATCGCATTTAGCACAAGGCATCGTAGCGCCCGGCAAACGTACGCCGCGTTTGTTATCCTGTGCGAGTCCATCTTCACATCCAAGCAAAGCACACCCACCATGAGCCAATCCACCGTCGCCGATCTTCTCAAAGACAAGGTGCTGCAATCGCAATCGGCACCGAAGCGCGCGTTATTTTCAATTGGCCCGGATGTCAGTGTCGCCGAAGCGGTTTCATCGATGGCAAAGAATGAAATCAGCTCGATGATCGTGATGGAGGCGGACGAGATGGTGGGCCTCATCACGCTGCGCGAATTGCTGCGGGGGCTCAATGCGCACGGCGGAAATCTGATGCAGGCGAAGTGTCGTAACGTCATGAAAATCAATCCGCCGGTCGCCAAACCCGACGACAGCGTCGATCATCTGCGCGGCCTGATGACCGAGCTGCACATCACCCACGTGCCGGTGGTCGATCACGGTGTGCTGATCGGCATTTTGTCTTTCCACGACATCGCCCGCAGCGCGATCAAGGACGTGGCGTTTGAGAATCAGCTTCTCAAACAGTACATCAAGAATTGGCCGGAATGAACGACTGCACGTTATTAGCGTAGTCGGAAAAAAATTCTGTAACTCGCGCTAATGTCAGGATTTGTCTACTGCTCACAATGGGTTCAAAGGCACGTTGTGACCCTTGCTTTGATAGTGCGACACGATGCGTAGTCGAAGAAGCGTTTCGCTTCACCGCAAGAAAGGTCAGGAATTCATGAACCTCATCTGCGCCCATGTCTTTCGGATTCCACGTATCCGACCAACGAATGAAGAAACGAATCCAGTAGCGCTACCCCTCCTCGGTTTGAATGCTGTAATGCAGATAGCGCGCGCACCTGCTCCAGAATTTTTACCGATTGCAGCAGCGGCAACGCGTTGCTAGACTTACGTTTGCTGCCGACAGTTGGCCGAAAGACTGAGGTTTTATGAGTGCTGGAAAACACGATTCTGTTATGACTGTATATTTATACAGTATAAACGCGAAAGTATTTGATTGCAAGAAGGATTTCGACATTTATTCTGGAATGATAGGGAGCAACGCGGGATGTTTTGCGGATTCTTTGCTCCCTACATTGCGTTAGAGGTCAATCGATGCTGCGATGGTTTTTCTTCGCTTGGGCAGTGCTTGCCACAATCGGTATGGTGCTTGCGACATCGCGGTTGCTTGGTTTTGGCGACGGGCCATACGGAGACGCCTCCATTTTGTTTGGGTGGGCATGCTTGTTCGGCATTCCTGGTTGGCTCATTGTCGCAGCGTTGACTATCGC
>JANMPY010000407.1:0-6545 GCA_031370095.1 Betaproteobacteria bacterium | reverse complement strand
TTGTTGATGAAGAGCGCAAATTTTGCGGCGTGCTCGGCGATCCAGTCGAGCGCGGGTTTCGCGGCTTCGGGAGCGGGGCCGTAGGTGAGGGTTTTGGTGAGTTCTGCGACTTTCATTTTTTCTTTTCTCTCTATTTACCGTCGTTCCCGCGAACAACACAATTATTTCAATATTCGCGTTGGGCTTCGTGCCTCAGCCCAACCTACTGACTAACGCAATATTTTTCCATGCAATGCGTTTGAACTGTCTGCCCGCCTTCTCATTGCAATGCCGAGCTAGACAATCGTTTCATAAAGATCATTCAAATCAGGATTTATCGCTTGAATCAAATTCATCTTCCAGTCCCGATGCCATTTCTTGATCAGTTTCTCGCTTGTAATTGCTGCAAGTACATCTCCGTGCGTTTCATACCAAACCAGCCGATGCAAATTGTGTTGCTTCGAAAATCCCTCAACAAATCCGCCGCGATGTTCGTAAATCCGTCTGACCAGATCACTTGTCACGCCAACGTAGAGTGTGCCATATGGTTTGTTCGTGATGAGATAAACGAAGTACATCCTGCGGTTACCTTCTCAGTACAACGCTACTTTCAGACTGGCGTACACCACTAAAACTGTCTCCCCGGCGCAGGCCGGGGTCTAATTTCAAACCGCTAACTTAGGCCCCGGCCCGGCGCAACCCTTGTGGTTGTGCGCCGGGGAGACAGTAAATTATTGATATGCCCCCCACCTCGCCGCCTGTATGCGGCTCGGATTCGCGAGGCACAAAACAAGCCGCAGGGCTTGTTTTGTGTCCACGCTCATCCCAACGGCTGATACTGCATCGACGCATATCGCCCATACGCAAAATACTCCAACTACCGCTCAATATCGTTCACCAGCGCAGAGGCACCGAGGCGAAAAAGATTCGGCTGCATCCATTCGTCACCGAGCTCTTCTTTCATCAGGATCAACCAGTCGAGCGCTTGTTTTGCTGAGCGAATACCGCCCGCCGGTTTGAAGCCGACCTTCACTCCCGTCTGCTCATGGTATTGGCGAATGGCGCGCACCATCACGAGGGAGCCGGCGAGAGTGGCGTTGGTGGGCTCTTTGCCGGTGGAGGTTTTGATGAAATCAGCGCCGGCCTGCATGCAGACGATGCTGGCGCGCATGATATTTTTCAGCGTGCCGAGCTCACCGGTGGCGATGATGGCTTTCATGTGCGCGGGGCCGCAGGCTTCGCGAAACGCGTTGACTTCGTCAAAGAGCGCGCGCCAATCTCCGTTCAACACGTGCTCGCGTGAGATGACGATGTCGATTTCTGACGCGCCGTCTTTCACGCTGGCTTTGATCTCCTCGATTTTTACCGGGAACGGCGTGAGCCCAGCGGGGAAACCCGTGGAGACCGCCGCGACGGGAATGCCGCTGCCGTGCAACGCTTCCACCGCAGTCGCGACGAAGTGATGATAGACGCACACGGCCCCCGTGTGGAGTGTGTCCGGATAGCCAACGTCGCGCAGTAACTCGTCGCGGATCGGCTGACGCGCTTTGGCGCAGAGGCGACGCACGGTGCCGGGTGTATCGTCGCCGGATAGCGTCGTGAGGTCAATCGTTTTGACGGCATGGATCAGCCACGCGGCCTGATGTTCTTTTTTCACCGTGCGGCGGGTCGCCATGGTGGCCGCGCGGCGCTCGACCGCGCTGCGGTTGACGCGCACATCCTTGACGAGCCCAAGATCAAATCTGGTGCCGGGGTTGCGGTCACCGTCCTGGTGAAAATTGCCTGGGTTGACGGGAAGAAGGGACACCTTTGCCATCGCGAACTCGATCACACGAAACGTAAAAAAATATTATACGCCGCCGCTATGAAAGCGCCCTCGTCTCGCCATCTTCCCGCTCGTTGTTTCGCTTTTTGCTGCGGCAACAATCGCGTGCTAGATTGTGCAAATGACCGCAGGAAATTTCCCGCAATCTTGTCCTGCGAACCCATTTCCAAATCAAAGGCAACACCATGACGCGGCGAACGATGATTCTTTTTTTCCTGGCACTGCTCGCGGCGTCGCCGCTAGTCTGGATGAGCGTGGATCCGAATGCGGGCAACACGCTTTTGTCGCTCACGGGCGGCGCAAAAGCGCATGTCTCGGTAGTTAACCAGCCCATCCGACCGCGATGATTTCGCCAGCGCAGGACGAAATCTTTCTGTAGCTATGTGGAATGCAGTCGCAAATCAGGCGCGGTCGCTGCCCCCAATGATTACGTGTTTGATTATCGAAAAACTGAATCCGCGCGATTGCAGGTAGCGAATCTGTTTCGATTTTTCATCAGCAGATTCGGCGACGCTGCCGAATTTCCTGTTCCATAGCGCGCGTGCGCGATCATGTTCGTTTTCTTTCAGCGTGAGAATGATGGCGCTGACCTGTTCGTCGGCAACGCCCTTTTGCCGGAGCGTATGCGCGACCCGCTGCGAACCGTATCTTGCACCCAACCGCCGTGCCGTACCTTCGGCGAAGCGCGCTTCATTCAGAAAACCCTGTGCGCAACACCAATCTGCAGCGCCCTCAACTTCCGCTTTCTCAAACTCTTTGGACGTGAGTTTGTCAATGAATTCGCTACGGCAGTAGTCGCGGCGCGAGAGCATGCGCAGCGCAGCCGAGACGAGTGCCTTGTTTGCAGGTTTGGCGACGACCATGCTCGCGTCGCTGCTTAGACTATCCACGTCGCCGCTCCACATGGTGCAATCTGTCAAGCCGCAAGCTCACAATATTCCACGACCGCCATCGGCGCGGGAATCTGCCGACCATCCTCACAAAGCGCATCCAGATGATGCACGATCGCATCGTGAATGTTGGCCTCGATCTCGTCGATGGACGCGCCGGTTTTCATGAAACCGGGCAAATCAGGCACGGTTGCGCAAAAACGATTATTGGATTGTTCAATCACGATGGCGTAGCGCATGGCTTTAGTCCTTTTTGAGACGTCGAAAGCTCAATGCTTGCGGGAAAATAACCAGCCCAGACTTTGGCAATGCGAACAGACCATGCGGCTTTGCCAGCCGGTCGCCACACAGGTAGGACATTTTTCCCACGCGTTTTTTGCGATGGCGCTTGCAAATTTTCCTGCACATGCGTTGCCGCCGCGCGACCGGTCGCAAGGTTGGTTGATCACGCTGGACGAAAAGGAGAATGCGCTGCAACGCGTGCAGACGGCGACGGGGTGTTCACGTTGCGGGCGTGACTGCAGACGCGAGCGCGAGTGAACGTGAGCGCGCAGATGCGGTTGCGACGATGCTGGCGCATGCAAGTTTTGGTTCAAGGTATTTTGTTTCAAGGTATCCAGAAAAAAGTTGGTGTGCATGGAAAACTCCAGTCAATTCAGGCGAAAAAAGGGCCGCTCTCGCTCAAAACCTTGAATCCGAACGGCCCAACCATCGATCATGTACAGCGATAATTTTATTCTTCGACTTCTTCGCTCTCGTCGCTGCCTGCACCAACATTCGCACCGACACCAACGGCTGCGCGAATCTTGGCCTCAATTTCTTTTGCCATTGCTGGATTTTCTTTCAGGAACTTGCGCGTGTTGTCCTTGCCCTGGCCGATTTTTTCACCTTTGTAGGCATACCACGCCCCGGATTTATCGACGATCTTGTGGATCACACCGAGCTCGATAATTTCACCTTCGCGGGAAATACCTTCGCCATAGAGAATGTCGAATTCAGCAATACGGAACGGCGGTGCAACTTTGTTCTTGACCACTTTCACACGTGTTTCGGAGCCGATTACCTCATCGCCATTTTTGATCGCGCCAATGCGGCGAATATCGATACGGACCGACGCGTAGAATTTCAGCGCATTGCCGCCGGAAGTGGTTTCCGGACTACCAAACATGACGCCGATTTTCATGCGAATCTGGTTGATGAAAATCACCAGCGTGTTGGAGCGCTTGATATTGGCGGTGAGCTTGCGCAACGCTTGCGACATCAATCGCGCTTGCAGGCCGGGTAACTGGTCGCCCATTTCGCCTTCAATCTCGGCGCGCGGCGTCAAGGCGGCCACCGAATCGATGACGACAATATCGACAGAACCTGAGCGCACCAGCATGTCGGCGATCTCAAGCGCCTGCTCGCCGTTATCAGGCTGCGAGATCAGCAGATCATTGATGTTGACGCCGAGCTTGCCCGCGTACTGCGGATCGAGCGCGTGCTCAGCATCGATGAAGGCTGCGGTGCCGCCGGTCTTTTGCATTTCTGCGATGACTTGCAACGTGAGCGTGGTTTTGCCGGAAGATTCCGGGCCGTAAATTTCAACCACGCGGCCACGCGGCAGTCCGCCAATACCTAACGCAATATCGAGACCGAGTGAACCGGTGGAGACGGGAATGATGTCGGGAATGACACCGCCCTCGCCCATTTTCATGATCGAGCCTTTGCCGAACTGCTTTTCGATTTGCGAAAGCGCCGCGGCCAAAGCCTTCGATTTATTTTCGTCCATAAAACCTTCTTTCATCATGTTCATCGCGGTCTCCGGTAATTTAGGCGTCAATTGAGGCTATACGACGCGGGTCTATACAAAAATACATGGCTGTATTTCTGTACAGTACCGGAACTTTTGGGAGTTTGCAACAACTTTTTTGCGCTAGTGTAGTGCTTGGCAATTAGCGGCACAAATAAAACCGATGGATTTTTTCGTTTGGCAAGACGCGAGGAGGCGCCATAGCTATGGCTATGGCAACTTTGATCCACGCGGCCAAGCGGAAAAAGACGCGGTTTTATGTGCCGCTAGTTGCCAAGCAGTGCACTAGATCTGCAAAAAAGCAAAAACGTCTCAGGCGAGATTATGCAATAACTGCGTGAGCGCGTGCGCCACCGTCTGCTGGCGCACCGCCGCACGGTCGCCTGCAAAGTGACAAACGGCTGAGATGATCGGTTTCTTGGGGAATTTCCATGCAAACCATACCGTGCCGACGGGCTTGCCGGGCATGCCGCCTTCGGGCCCTGCAATGCCGGTGACGGCCACTGCGACCTGCGCGCGCGAGCTGGAAATGGCACCGTCAACCATATCGTGCGCGGTCTCGGCCGAAACCGCGCCGTAGTCGACGAGCGATTCACGTTTCACGCCGAGCAAATCGACTTTCGCCTCGTACGAATAAGTGACAAAGCCGCGATCAAACCACGCCGAGGATCCGGCGATACGCGTGATCGCCTCGGCGATGCCGCCACCAGTGCAGGACTCGGCGGTGGCGATCATCAGCCCGCGCGCTTTCAATGCAGATCCGAGTCTGGCGGCGAGTTCGGTGATGTCGTTGTCATTCATTGCTATAGTCTTGGTCAATTGAAAACGCAGACGCCAAGTTTAGCGCGGATATTTCATCAGCGACACCAGCGTTTCAATCACGCTGTCACGGGCTGCACCCGCTGCCAGTAGCCATAGCGCGGCGCGAAGCCAAATCGGCGATAAACTTTGTTGGCAGGCGCATTGGCCTGATCCACCTGCAAAAACGCCGTGTGTGCGCCCTGGCGGCGACCCCAGTCGAGGAGGTGGGCAATCAGCACGCTCGCGTAACCTTTGCCACGCGATTTTTCGGCGGTACGCATCATGAATAGCCCGACGTGGCCATTCTGCACCCGCGCCATGCCGCAAGCGATGAGGCCGTTGATCGATTTGAGCGCAAGATACTGTTCCGGTCCGCGCCAGAGCGATTGCCGCGCCACGTCGCGCCCGGCCATCGTCGCGATGCTGCCTTTGAGAAAATGCCAGTCGGCGAGCCCATCATTGCCGTCGCGTTCGATCACGCGCAGTCCCGCCGGCACGGCAAGATCGAGGGTAATCGCGCCAACATCGAGCGTCATCATGAATGTGTCCATCTCACGCGCATAGCCTTGACGCGCGAGCAGACCATCCAGCTCTGGCGGCGTGAGGATTTCATTCAAGCGAAACATCGGCGCCTGTTGATGACGGCGATACCAGTCTTCGACCACGCTAACTTTTGTCTGCAATGCAATCGACGAGGGATAAAAAACCGTCGCACTGTTGGCGCGGCGTACATCATTCCCTGAGGCGCGCACCACCCAACCGTCATAGAGCCACTGGTGAATCGCCGGCGACGTGGCAAGTGTCAGCTCTTCGAGCAAACGAATTTCATTGATGGTTAGCGGCAGACTATCCAATGCGCGCTCCACTGGTGGTGGCGAAAAAATAAAGTTTGTCGGGAGCGGCAGTCACGCACAATGTTTCGCCATTGGCATGCCGTGAATGGCCATCCACACGCACCACGCACAGCGCGCCGGCGATGACGCCGTGCACCAGCGAATCGGCACCGAGAGCCTCTGCGTTCTCGACCCGAAACGGCATGCCAGACGCGGTCACTGCAAAATGCTCCGGTCGCACGCCAAGTGTGATGGCGTCGCCATCTTTGGTTTTTTCAAAAATAGCGGGAGGCAACGCAATGCCGACGCCTTCGGCGAGCTGCAAGTTGCCGCCCTTCACGAACCCGGGCAAAAAATTCATCGCGGGCGAGCCGATGAATCCGGCCACAAACATCGTTGCCGGATTGTCGTAGACCTCCATCGGT
>JANMPY010000365.1:0-1641 GCA_031370095.1 Betaproteobacteria bacterium | reverse complement strand
ACGACTTTGAGGAACGGCACCACACCCTGCGATTTGCCGTTGGTGCCCTTGATGTGGGCGCCCAATGCGCGCACTGGCGTCCAGTCGTTGCCGATGCCGCCTGCGTACTTCTGCAGCATCGCGTTTTCCTTGATCGCCTCGTAGATGCCGTCGAGGTCGTCCGCCACCGTGGTGAGATAGCAGCTCGCGAGCTGCGAGCGGCGCGTGTCGGAATTAAACACGGTGGGGGTCGATGACATGAAATCAAACGACGACAGCAGGTCGTAAAACTCGATCGCGCGCGCTTCGCGGTTGACCTCGTTCAGCGCCAGGCCCATCGCGACGCGCATGTAAAACGCCTGAGGCAATTCGATACGGACTTCATCCAGGTGAATGAAGTAGCGGTCATATAAAGTTTGCAAACCGAGATAGGTGAATTGATTATCACGCTCCGATTTCAGTGCTGCGCCGAGCATTTTCAAATCATACTGCGCCATGCGCTCGTCGAGTAATTCGGCGTCGATGCCGCGCTTGATGAAACTCGGAAAATAATCCTGATAACGCACCGCCATCTCGGCTGGCATCACTTCTTCGCCGAGGATTTCCTTGCGAATCGAATGCATCAACAGCCGCGACGACACCTTGGTGTAAGCGGGGTCTTTTTCGATCAATGCGCGCGCGGCCATGGTGGCAGCTTTGAACACTTCTTCCTGCGGCACACCGTCGTACAGATCACGCAGGGTGGCATCCAGTATCTGTTTTGGGTTGACGAATTCGCCCAAGCCGTCACACGCCGATTCGATCAAGGCCGAAAGAGCGGCGACATCAAGCGGACGGTGGCCACCATTGATGCTGACATTGATACCCACGTCTTCGCTTGCCGCTTCCGGTGCTGCAGCCTTGGCGCGTTCTTCTGCGCGTTCTTGCGTACGCTTTTCGCGGTAGAGCACATAGGAGCGCGCGACCTCGTGCGCGCCGCCACGCATCAGTGCCAGCTCAACCTGATCCTGTACTTCTTCAATGTGAAACGTGCCACCGGATGGCTTGTGGCGCAGCAACGCGTTGACCACGGCAGCAGTCAACTGCTGCACCATGTCGCGCATGCGTGCACTCGCCGCTTCGTGCCCGCCATTGACGGCGAGAAAAGCCTTGGTCAAGGCGATGGCGATTTTGTCCGGCTGAAACGGTGCGACCGAGCCATTGCGGCGAATGATCTTGTAGTCGGCGTAGCGGGATTCAGTATTGGCACCACTATTTGCGGGATTTGCGGAAATGGAAAACACGGGGTTCGCCGGATTAAGATCGGATGCGATTCGCATATCAAGGGGCTCCTGGTGATTTTTTTATATTGATTTCAGTTACTTATTCGCGCAACACCGGAGGGCTTGTAATTTTTCTGGCGACCGGAGCCGGATGATTGCGGCGGTCAAACACGGTTTTATCCACAAGTACTACACCGTGCGTCCCAATCTTATGCGATAAATTAGGAACAGAATTATCCACAAGCCACACAACATCTAGTGTTTGCGTGAGCTAGGCAGCACTATATCGTGCGCTTTCCCGAAAATGCAACTGTAATTTATTTGATCTAAATTTAGCTGCAAAAACAAACAGTTAAAGCGTCTAAAACGCCTCAAAAAAGAGCGTTCACTTAAAGTGAAA
>JANMPY010000312.1:0-2361 GCA_031370095.1 Betaproteobacteria bacterium | reverse complement strand
TTTCAGACCAAGCCGTCCCTTCGGGTTCCGCACCAAGCGATGGCAAGAGCCATTTTTCAGCGCGATTTCCCGAGCCGGTCAGCGAGCTGGTGAAGCGTTTTACCGCGTCGGTCACGTTTGATCAACGTTTGGCGTTTGTCGATATACAAGGCTCGCTTGCCCACGCCCGAATGCTTGCCCGGCAGGGCGTCATCACGCTTCAGGATCTGGCCGATATTGAGCGCGGCATGAGTGAAATCGAGAAGGATATCCGCGCTCACCGCTTCGAATGGCGGATCGATCTTGAGGATGTCCACATGAATATCGAGTCGCGCCTGATCGCCTCTATTGGCGATGCCGGCAAACGGCTCCATACCGGTCGTTCGCGCAACGATCAAATAGCCACCGACATTCGCCTGTGGCTGCGGGGTGAGATTGACGGCCTCATCGCGCTGCTGCGCGCGATGCAACTCGCCTTGGTGGTTCTCGCCGAAAAACACGCCGACACCATCATGCCCGGCTTCACGCATTTGCAGGTGGCGCAGCCTGTGACGTTTGGCCATCACGTCATGGCCTATGTGGAAATGCTCGCGCGCGACGAGGCACGGATGCAGGACTCCAGGAAACGCGTGAACCGTTGCCCGCTCGGTGCTGCCGCACTCGCAGGCACCAGTTATCCGATTGATCGCGAGTCGGTGGCGAAAGAATTGGGTTTCGATGGCGTTTGCGAGAATTCACTCGATGCTGTATCCGACCGCGATTTCGCCATTGAATTCGTTTCTGCGGCTGCGCTGGTGATGACCCATCTTTCCCGGTTCTCCGAAGAATTAATCATCTGGATGAGCCAAAGCGTCGGCTTTATCAACCTGCCCGACCGGTTCTGCTACTCCTCATCGATCATGCCGCAGAAGAAAAACCCCGATGTGCCCGAATTGATTCGCGGCAAGACCGGGCGGGTGAACGGGCATTTGGTCGCGCTGTTAACGCTGATGAAAGGCCAGCCACTCGCTTATAACAAGGACAATCAGGAAGACAAGGAGCCGCTGTTTGACACCGTCGACACCGTGCGTGATTCATTGGCCATCATGGCCGATCTGGCGGCGGCGATTGAAGTGAAACCCTCGATGATGGCCGCGGCTGTGAAGCGCGGGTTTGCGACGGCGACTGATCTGGCCGATTACCTGACCAGGAAGGGATTGGCGTTTCGCGATGCGCATGAGGCGGTGGCGCGCGCGGTACGGGATGCGGAAAAGTCGGGGAAAGATTTGGCGGAGTTGCCGCTTGAAGTGCTGCGTGGTTATTCGGCGTTGGTGGAAGCGGATGTGTTTGCGGTGCTGTCGCCAGAGGGGTCGGTGGCGAGTCGAAATCACATCGGCGGGACGGCACCGGCTCAGGTGCGGTTGGCGATTGATCGGGCCAGACGGCGATTGGTTTAGCCTTGCGAGGTTTTGAGTCAGCGCACCGTATTTATATGGCGCTGACTATTCCTATTCTTCCTCTTCCTCCTCGCTCCCCGCTCCCTTCTCGTCGTACAACCAGCAAATTTTCCGCGTTTCCGGCCCCGACAATCGATCGCCCATCAACCCGCAGCGATAAGCGCGCGCCGACAAGCGTTCGTAATGCCGACAACCGCTGCAAGTGCCAAATGGCTGGCCTTCGTTGTCAGATTGGAACGTGGTGAGGGTTTCACGCAAGGCGGAAACCGCGTTGCGAATCCGATTGGGGCTGATGTTGCGGGTGGCGTGCTGCCAGGCGCTTTGCGGCTGGGCATCATATAAGAACTGCTCGCCGCTGGTCGACAATCGCAGCCGCACCACGCGGCGATCAAGATCATCCTGATAGCGCTCGATCAAACCGCGCCGATCCAGCAGCAGCAGGCTCTGCGACATGGTCCCTTTGGTGAGACCCAGATATTCGGCCATCGCCTGCGGCGTGTTCGAGTAACGATTGGCGCGGGTGAGATAGACCAGTGCGTGGACATGGACGGGCTGCAATTGCTCGTCGGCACCGGCGCGGCGAAATTCGGCGCGCAGCAGATTGCCGAGGCGCTCGACCAGCTCCAGAAGTACTTCCGGGCTCTTATCCACGGCGGTCGTTATCGGTATTCGGGTTGCGCATTTTTAATGGCGTGTATCGCGTCCTGCAAAAAATGGTTTCGAGTCAACACCATGTAAAGTCGATTTTTATCCAAGTATTTTTGGTATTGACTCGATACTAAACTGGACGCTGGCTTTTATCAAGTGGCATTTGTGAGCAGTTGCAAAATCAAATTGTGATTGACATCACATTTCCGCTCTGCTCCGACATGACGCGGGAGAGCAGCGATTCGAGTTGTTCATTGCTGCGTGTATCGCGCCACGCAGCACCGTCAAAGCGAAAATG
>JANMPY010000303.1:0-2755 GCA_031370095.1 Betaproteobacteria bacterium | reverse complement strand
TCCAGTCGACGTAGCCTTTGCCCTTCAATTTTTTGTCGGCCCATGCAAGCATTTTCAAATCGTCTTCGACCGGATGATCACGGAACCAGTCGATGTATTTGTAATCCTTGATCCCGGCCTCACGCATCGGACACCAGATTTCAATGGTCCACTCGTACAAACCGAGATGCTCGTAAATCCAGTCGAACGTGCCGGTGATGACATCTTTCGGGTGGTAGCGAAACTCGTGGTACACGCTGATCGCAGGATACCCAGTAATTTTGGTGCCTTCTTCGCCCTGCTTTTTATACGCCCATAAATCTTCCGGCGGCATCTCCTCGTCAGACGCGGTCGAGAACGGTCGCAGCAGCACGCCGCTCCAGGTGTGAAACGACAGCCCGCTGGTGATGTTGGCGTGGTGCGTGATGAAGTGAACCACCGCGCGCACTTCCGGCTCCGATGTTGGGTAGGGGCCGGCACCGAATTGCTCGTGCTCTTGCCGCCAGCCGGCAGGAAAATTACGATTGAGATCCAGCCCCTGCTTGTCTTTGTTCACCTTGATCGAGACACCGTCGTAGTCGCGCATGGTGCCTTCGGGCAGCATCCGGTAATAAGTGCCGCCGTATTCGGTGGGGCCGCGCGGAATCATCAGGCGCGGCTCTTTCGGATGTGTTTTCCAGTTGCCGTTATCGTCTTTAATGCGCATCGAAAGAATGCGGCCATCGCCGTCAACGTCTTCAATGTCCAGACCATCGATATGCTCTTCCTCGTACGGATACGGTCGGGTAGAGGAGCGAATAATTTTTGGCCCGCCCTCAGCCGCAGGGCGCATCGCCCACTCGGCACCATCGGGATTCATGCGGCCGCAGATGTACATGACGCGCGTGTCAAGACAACGGGTGATGTCGTCGCGTTTGCCGTATTGTTTGGTGAGCGTGTCGATCAGATACAAGGCCGCAGCACTGCCCGCCAATTCGCTGGCGTGGATATTGGCATCCACCCAATAAGCAGGTTTGTCGGCAGCGGCACCAGTCTTTTGATTGGTCGCGGTGACGACCCAGATGTCGCGGCCTTCGTGGCTTTTGCCGATGGATTCAATCGATAAAAGCTGGGGAAATTTTTTGACGAAACCGTGGAGGATTTCGGTAAATTCTGTGTAGCGGTAGAAGCGGTCGTAGTGGATTTTCATTGCGATGGGGTGAGTTGATCAAAAAGTTGAAATCATGCAAATTTTCGCATAGCCATCCCGACTTCGGTGAAACCCGCACTAATTTCCCGGAGCTTTACGTCACGCGCCACCCGAAACCCCGTTGCTCAATCATTAACAAGGGGGGAAATCCTTCGTCGTAAAGATTCGTATTTTTTGTCGATAACTTTAGCGGGCGATCTCACGAAAGCTGCGGTGATCGAATGCTGTCTTTTAAGGGGGAGGGCGGGAGGGATTTACGCTGCTCGATCCTCGACACCCAATGTCAGCTCGTTCGCTAAGATTTCTTGAATTTCCGCATCAGCCATGGTGCCACCACGATCAAGACGGTAATGCCGAGCAAGGTTGCCGACAACGGCTTTTGCAAAAAGATCATCCAGTCACCCTGGCTGATCGACAGCGAACGGCGTAATTGCGCCTCTGCCAACGGGCCTAGAATCATGCCGATCAGTACCGGTGCCGTGGGGAAATCGTAGCGGCGCATGATGAAGCCAAGCACGCCGACGGCGTACAGCAGGAAAATGTCGAACGCAGATTGACGCATGCCGTAAACGCCGAGCGTGGCAAAAATCAGAATGCCCGCGTAGAGTTTATTTTTGGGGATTTTCAACAGCTTCACCCACACACCGACCAGTGGCAGATTCAATACCAGCAACATCACGTTGCCGATGTACATCGATGCGATCAGCGTCCAGACAAGATCGGCCGAATTCACAAACAGCATCGGTCCCGGTTGCAGGCCGTACTGCTGAAACGCGGCGAGCAAAATAGCGGCGGTGGCCGAGGTCGGCAAACCGAGCGCGAGGAGTGTCGTCATCGTGCCGGTCGAGGACGCATTGTTTGCAGCCTCGGGACCTGCCACGCCTTCGATTGCGCCTTTGCCAAATTCTTCCGGAAATTTCGTGAGCTTTTTTTCCATTGCGTACGAAAGGAAAGTGGGAATTTCCGCGCCACCGGCCGGGATCGCGCCGAACGGAAAGCCGATCGCGGTGCCGCGCAGCCAGGGCTTCCACGAACGTTTCCAATCTTCGGCCTTCATCCAGATCGAGTCGTTCATTGCCATTACCGCGTCGACGATGCGGCCTTCTTTGGAGGCAACCCACAAGGTTTCACCGACTGCAAACAAGCCGACCGCGACCGTCACCACTTCGATACCATCGAGCAATTGTGGTATTTCAAACGCAAACCGCGCCGTGCCCGATTGATTGTCGATACCCACCAGCCCGATCGCAAGCCCGATGAACAGCGCAGTGAGGCCACGCAAGGCCGAGCCGCCAAGCACGGCGGAGACCGTGATGAAAGCCAGCACCATCAGCGAAAAAAATTCCGGTGGGCCGAAACGCAGCGCGACATCCACCACCAGCGGCGACACGAACGTGAGCGCCACCACGGTCAGCGTACCGGCCACGAAAGAGCCGATCGCACTGGTGGAAAGCGCCGCACCGGCTCGACCGCGCTTGGCCATCTGGTTGCCCTCCATCGCGGTGATGATGGTCGCCGATTCGCCCGGCGTGTTGAGCAGGATTGATGTGGTCGATCCGCCGTACATGGCACCGTAATAAATGCCTG
>JANMPY010000265.1:0-3130 GCA_031370095.1 Betaproteobacteria bacterium | reverse complement strand
ATTGGTGCGTGAAGCGAGCGAGAACATTATGGTGATGTCGAACGGCTGCATTTGCTGCTCGGTCGCGGGCGACATGGTGCAGGCCTTGCGCGATCTTTATTTCAAGCGGGCGAATAATGAAATTCCAAATTTCAAACGCGTCGTGATCGAAACAACGGGCTTGGCTGATCCCGCGCCGATCATGCATACGCTGATCGAAATGCCGCTGGTGGCGGCGCGCTATTCTTTTTCCGGCATCGTCACAACTGTCGACGCGGTACATGGTGAACAGCAATTGAATGAACATTTTGAATCGGTCAAGCAAGCGGCGGTGGCGGATCGCATTGTGCTCACCAAAACCGATACTGCAAGCCGTAGCGCGATTGATGCCTTGCGAGCCCGCCTGCTTGTGCTCAACCCGGCAGCGGATGTGGTTGAAGCGATTCTTGGCGACATTGCCCCGGAGAGTCTGTTTGACACCGGCCTATATCAGCCGTCGCGCAAAACGATTGACGTGCAAAACTGGTTGCGCGCGGCGGCCTACAAGCCATTACCGCCGCAGGGTTTGTTGCGTGCCGAAGCTGCACCGACGCGCCATGATGAACGCATCCATTCCTTTGTGATTTCTTATGCCGAACCCATCGCCTGGCACGCCCTGGTCGATGCGCTTGAAATGCTGACATTCTTTCGCGGCGAACATTTGCTGCGCATCAAAGGCATCGTCCATGTTGCGGGTGAGGCTTTGCCGCGCGTCATTCACGCGGTGCAGCACACCATCTATCCTTCGGCAACACTTTCCGCCTGGCCCGATGATGATCGCAGTACCAGGCTGGTGTTCATCACCCGCGATCTCGATGAAACGCTTGTCCGCGAAACGCTGACCGGCTTTATTGCCGACACCACCAACGCCACCGCGTTAGCCGTTTAGTTCAACCCACACTTGGCCTACATTCCATCATGAAAACAAAACTTGAGCCCATTCCCACCACCATCCTCACCGGTTTTTTAGGTGCGGGCAAAACCACATTGCTGAACCGCATTCTCACCGAGCGCCACGGTGAAAAAATCGCGGTGATCGAAAACGAATTCGGCGAGGCTGGTATCGACAATGAAATTTTGGTGCAAAACGCGAGTGAGCAAATTGTTGAAATGAACAACGGCTGTATCTGCTGCACGGTGCGTGGCGATCTGGTGCGCATTCTCGGTGAGCTTGCCGAAAAAAAGCGCAGCGGCAAACTTAAATTTGATCGCGTCATTATCGAAACCACCGGCATGGCCGATCCGGGGCCGGTTGCGCAAACATTCTTCATGGACGAGGACATCAATGCGCAGTACGTGCTCGACGCCGTCGTCACCGTGGTCGATGCCAAACACGCGCAGCAGCAACTCGACAGCAACGCACAGGCGCGCGAACAAATCGGCTTTGCCGATCGCATCCTTATTTCCAAAACCGATCTCACGCCAGAGGAGGAAACGCAAAAATTATTGAGCCGCATGCAGCGCATGAATCCACGCGCCACCTACGAGCGCGTGCATTTTGGTGAGACCGATATCAAGAAAATTCTCGACGTGCGCGGTTTCAATCTGAATTCAGTGCTCGACATAAATCCCGATTTTCTGAAAGACGACGGCCACCATGAGCACGACGATGACATTCAGTCGTTCGTCTTCACCTCGGCACGCGCGATGGCGATGGAAAAGATTGAGGCCTTTTTGTCGCTGCTGATCCAGACCTATGGCAACGACATGCTGCGCTACAAGGGCGTGTTGAATATCGAAGGCGAAGCGAAGCGGATGATTTTTCAGGGCGTACACATGACCATGGCGGGCAGCCCCGGCAAGCCGTGGTTGAAAGACGAAGTGCGCGAATCGAAGATGGTTTTCATCGGTCGCAATCTGCCCAAGCGAATTTTTATCGAAGGCCTTGCGTACTGCGTGGATGACCCGGCCAAAGCGGTTGTTGAAATCAAATAGATGGTTGTCGACATCCGCGATTTGAAAGCAGGATACGAGAAAAACATCGTCGTCTCGCTGGCACGGTTGCAGATTGCAAAAGGTGAACACATGCTGCTGCTGGGGCCTTCGGGCTGCGGCAAAACGACGTTGCTCAATATCATGTCAGGCATCGCGGAGCCGCAATCGGGACACGTCACGATAAGCGGCACCGCGCTTGAAAATCTCACTGTTAGTGAACGTGACCGTTTCCGTGGCAAAAATATTGGCCTGGTGATGCAGCGGCTGCATTTGATTTCGGCGCTGACTATTTATAAAAACCTGCGGCTGGTACCGCAGCTTGCCGGTGTCGCTATCGACGATGCCGCGATTTTGAATGCACTCGACAAGCTCGGCGTCGCCGACAAGCTGCATTACTATCCACGCCAACTATCACAGGGCGAAGCGCAGCGCGTCGCAATTGCACGTGCAGTCGTTAACCGGCCCGCGCTGATTTTGGCTGACGAGCCCACCTCTGCGCTGGACGATGTGAATTGTCTCGCGGCAATTGATTTGTTGTTTGCAGAAGCGCGTGAATTTGACGCGACCCTGATTGTTGCCACGCATGATGCGCGGATCAAGGCGCGGTTTACCCGCGTGATCCAGCTCTAGCAGCCAGGCCATGAAAACAATCAACATCGCACTGCCCCTCGCCTTCGCCTACCTGCGCGAGCGGCCACTCGCGACCTGCCTGAATATGCTCCTGCTCGGACTCGGCGTCGGCACCATCATCGCGCTGGCTTTGACGCTCTCGCAAATTGAAGAGCGCATGGATCGTGACGCGGCGGGCATCGATCTGGTCATCGGTGCCAAAGGCAGCCCGCTCCAACTGGTTTTATCGACGGTATTTCAAATCGATATTCCGACTGGCAATATTGATGTTGCCGAGGCCGCGAAAGTGATCGCGCAACCGCTTGTAAAACAGGCCATCCCGCTGGCACTTGGCGATAGCTATAAAACTTTCCGCATCGTCGGCACCAACGCCGCCTATCTTGAGCTATACGGCGCTAGCCTGCAAAGAGGTCGGCAGTGGAACGCGCCACTGGAGGCGGTGGTCGGTGCGGAGGTGGCGCGCGTCACTGGTCTCGACGCGGGCAAGTCGTTCGCGGGCGCACACGGGCTGACTGAGGGTGGCGGCGATCATGCGGATCATTTGTAC
>JANMPY010000263.1:0-6258 GCA_031370095.1 Betaproteobacteria bacterium | reverse complement strand
CCATCGCTCGACAGCCTCACGCCGCAATCCGACTTCTCGCCATTCATGGCGCGTGACGTAGATCCGCAATTGCGCAATCTGGCGATGAAAAAGCTTTTCACCGATCCGCACTACAACGTCATGGATCGGCTCGATATTTATATCGACGATTATTCGGTGCATACGCCGCTGACGCTGGACGTCATTCGGAAAATGAATATTTCCAAAACGCTGGGGCTATTTGATGACGAAGAGAAAGTCGAGAAGGCTCCGGTTGATGCATCGAAGGCGCAAGTGATGCCGAGCATGGCAGCGGAATCCCCCCCGGCAGTCCTCGATGTCGTGCCAGCGCAACCAGCGGTGGAACCGGAAAAAAGTGACGCGACGAATCCATCTGCATCTTGAGGTTTCGATGTTGGAATGCGCGGCACTGAAACAGTATTAAACGTGTGTATTAAAAGTTGTAATGTAGAGAATGCAGCGCTCGTAAAATCATATAAAGTGCGAGTCGTTATCAAATATAAAAATAAAAAGTTTAGGAGAAGGCGATTATTCGTGAAGAGTGTGCTTTAGGTGCTGTAGCCGAGATGGCTGCGGCAGTTGAATACGCAGGAACCGACGTCCATGGTTCAGGCCATGAAGCATTGACTCTTCTCGAAGCCAACGGTTGGTCTGTTCCGGATCAGCCAGTAAATTCCCAGTCCCGTATTTCTCTCGATGCCAAGATCGCTGCGCTGATGGCGCTCGGTGCATTGCCGCCGTTCGCACCAGTGGCGAGCGTGTCGTACCAATCCAGCGGTCGATTGCTGGTCATTGCAGATGATATTGGTCGCGCTACCGCAGCGATTGCTGGCCTGGATGCAACGCTCACGATGGCGGTTCTCTGGACGAGCAGTGCGCCCGCGCCGAAATCAGCTGAGACCGAAATCGTCACTGGCAAACTCGTTTCACTGCGTGGCTATCTGGGTGCCTTTGAGCTGGTGTTTGAGGAGCAAGTCGGCAGTGTGGCGCAGACGGCACCGTTTGATTTGGTGCTGGATCTACGCATCCAACCGATGTTTGGAATGCATCAACCGCCGCAGGGATATTTCCACGCGGTTAACGATGCGACGCTTGCGAAAGCTTTAGCTGAATTACCCGACATGATCGGTGAGTTTGAGAAGCCGAAATTTTTCGCGTACAAAGAATCGATTTGCGCGCACAGTCGCTCGAAAAAAACCGGCTGCAACAAATGCATCGACATCTGCTCGGCTGCGGCGATTTCATCCTTAGGTGACATCGTCAAAATTGATCCGCATCTTTGCATGGGCTGCGGTGCCTGCTCGACGGTGTGCCCGTCGGGCGCGATGAGTTATCAATATCCGCTGATGGCGGATCGCGGCGCGCAATTGAAAACGCTACTCAACAGCTATCGCATCGCAGCTAAAGGGCAGGGCGCTGCGCCCGTAGTTCTGTTTCACAATGCCACCGACGGCCGTGACGCAATCATCGCGCTGGCCAAGACCGGGTCGGGCTTACCGGTCAACATGTTGCCGCTCGAAACTTGGCACGTCGCCTCGACTGGTGTGGATATTTTGCTGGGCGCAATCGCCTACGGCGCCGGGCACGTCGCGATACTGGCGGCGGGCAGCGAAGCATCGCAATATATTGACGCGTTGAAAGCAGAAATGGCGTTGGGCGAGACCATCCTGCACGCGCTTGGTTTTGCAGGCTCGCACTTTTCGATTTTGGCTGCGAGCGACGGCGTGATTCCCGGTTTGACGTTGCAAAATATTGCACCTGGTGAGACGGTACCGGTATCAGCCGGATTTAATCTCTCGAACGATAAACGCGGCACGCTGGAATTTGTCATCGAGCATTTCATGCGACACGCGAAATTCAAGCCCGAACAAATTGTGTTGCCCGCAGGCAGCATGTACGGAACGTTGAACGTCGACAAACAAAAATGCACCATGTGCATGGCCTGTGCCGGTGCGTGTCCGGAATCAGCATTGATGGACGGCGGCGACAAGCCGCAGCTCAAATTTCTGGAACGCAATTGTGTGCAGTGTGGTTTGTGTGAAACAACCTGCCCAGAAAATGCGATCTCACTGGTATCGCGCCTGCTGCTCACCGATGCGCGTAAAACTGAAGTCGTGCTGAACGCCGCCGAGCCATTCGATTGCATCTCCTGTGGCAAGGCGCTCGGCACCAAACAAATGATCGACAATATGCTGGGTAAATTGTCGGGACACTCGATGTTTCAGGGTGAGGGCAAACTGCAACGCTTGCAGATGTGCGCCGATTGCCGTGTGGTGGACATGATGTCGAACAAGCACGAGTACTCGATCCTCACCGGTAAGACTCTCGGATAACGCTGGCGAAAACAACGTGAACATAGCCGAAGCCATCCATTTTGAAAAACCTCGATTGATTACCGAGGAAGATCAGGTGCGTGCCGATTTTTATGCGCTACTGGCAAATTTGTTTTATCGCGCGCCGAATCGTCAATTGTTGCAAGCAATCATGATTGCGCCTGAGCCTTCGATTGAAAATGATCGCGCGCTGGCCGAAGCGTGGCGCGCGCTGTCGGCGGCTTCTGGTGTCGTGACCGAGGATGTATTGATCGAGGAATTCGAGACCTTGTTTGTCGGCGTGGGGCGACCACCGGTCATGCTTTATGGCTCGTTTTATCTGGCCGGATTCTTGAACGAAAAACCTCTCGCTGAATTGCGAACCGATCTTTCCCGCATGGGGTTTGCCCGTGATGGCGAAGTACGGGAAACTGAAGACCATCTCGCCGCGTTATGCGACGTCATGCGCGCGATGATTTTGGGTGACGTGGCCAACGTGCCTGCGTCGTTTGAAGAGCAAAAGCATTTTTTTCAGAAGCACCTGCAGCCTTGGGTAATGCAATGCTGCGAAGCAACAATAAAAAATGACAATTCCAATTACTATAGGCGTGTGGCCGCATTCGCCAAGGTATTTTTCCAGATCGAGATTGACGCAATTCAAATGTAAATGTTCATCTGATTTTTTATTAGCCGCCTTAACGATTTTCCTTTTTCACAAAAGCTTAGGAGTTCCGCCATGAAATCCGAATCCAAAACGCCAATGCCAACCACTCGCAGAAATTTTTTATTGGGCGCGACGCTCGCCAGTGCCGGCGCGGTTGCAGCAGTAGTTGCCGGCGGCAGTGTGACTGAGACCATAGGCGTGAAGACAGCAGAGAACAAACCACTGAAGCCAAAGGGCTATCACGTCACACCGCATATTGCGCAGTATTACGAAACCACCAAATTGTAGGCGAGGAGAAAATCATGTTGCTGACAAAAAAATCCAGCAGTACCAGGCAAAACGGCGCAACAGGCTTAAGCGGCGGTTTGGCAAACAAAGTAAATCAGACCATCGGCACGATGGATCGCAGAGCGTTTTTGCGACGGTCCGGCATGGTCGCAGGTGCCGGCGCATTCGCCTCGCAGCTGCCTTTTTCCATGGTCAGAAAAGCGGAGGCCGCGGCACCCGGCGCTGGCGACGGCAAGCTCGAAATCAAACGCACGGTATGCACGCATTGCTCGGTCGGTTGCGCAATCGATGCGGTGGTGCAAAACGGTGTGTGGGTGCGGCAGGAGCCGGTGTTTGACTCACCGATCAACTTGGGCGCGCACTGCGCCAAGGGTGCGGCGATCCGCGAGCATGGCCATGGCGAGCATCGCCTTAAGTATCCGATGAAATTGGTTGGCGGAAAATATAAGCGCATCAGTTGGGATCAGGCGATGAACGAGATCGGCGACCAGATGATGAAGATCAAAAAAGAAAGCGGCCCTGATGCGGTGTACTGGATCGGATCGTCGAAACACAATAATGAACAAGCGTATCTGATGCGCAAATTTGTCTCGCTGTTCGGCACCAATAACTGTGATCACCAGGCGCGCATTTGTCACTCCACCACGGTGGCCGGTGTGGCCAACACCTGGGGTTACGGTGCGATGACGAACTCGTACAACGATATGTCGAACACCAAGTGTGCGATGTACATTGGCTCCAACGCGGCCGAGGCGCATCCCGTATCGATGCTGCATATGCTGAACGCAAAAGAAAACGGCGCGCGCATGATCGTGGTCGATCCAAGATTCACGCGGACGGCGGCAAAGGCTGACCAATACATTCGCATTCGCTCCGGCACCGATATTCCGTTCCTGTTCGGCATGCTTTATCACATCTTCAGCAACGGCTGGGAAGACAAGCAATACATCAACGACCGCGTCTTTGGCATGGAGAAAATAAAAGAAGACGTGATGAAGAAGTGGAATCCAAAAGCGGTCGAAGAAGCCTGCGGTGTACCCGAAGCGGAGGTTTACGCCGCTGCAGAAGCAATGGCTAAAAATCGTCCATCAACGGTTGTCTGGTGCATGGGACAAACGCAACACACCATCGGTAACGCCATCGTGCGCGCCTCGTGCATTTTGCAATTGGCACTCGGTAACATCGGCGTCTCTGGCGGCGGCGCAAATATTTTCCGTGGTCACGATAACGTGCAGGGCGCGACCGACGTAGGTCCGAATCCAGATTCTTTACCGGGTTATTACGGCCTTGCGACCGGTTCGTGGAAGCATTGGGCAAAAGTCTGGAACGTCGACTACGACTGGATCAAGGCGCAGTATGCGTCGCTGGCGATGATGGAAAAACCGGGCATGACGGTATCGCGCTGGATCGACGGCGTGCTGGAAAAAAACGAGCTGATCGACCAGGAAAGTAATTTGCGCGCCTGCGTTTACTGGGGGCACGCACCGAATTCGCAGACCCGTGGTCTGGAGATGAAGACTGCCATGGAGAAGCTAGATCTGCTGGTCGTGATCGATCCCTATCCGACAGCCACCGCAGTGATGCCGGATCGTCAGGAAGGCGTTTATTTGCTGCCTGCTGCGACGCAGTTCGAGACCGTCGGCAGTGTGACAGCCTCCAATCGCTCGATTCAATGGCGCGAAAAGGTCATTGAGCCGCTGTGGGAATCGAAGCCCGATCACACCATCATGTATTTGTTCGCGAAAAAATTCGGTTTCGCCGATCAGCTAGTTGGCAAAGCCAATGGCAAGCAAAATATCGCAGTGAAAGGTGATGAGCCAGTCGTCGAAGACATCCTCCGCGAGATCAATCGCGGCACCTGGACCATCGGCTACACGGGACAAAGCCCAGAGCGTCTGAAAGCGCACATGCGCCACATGGATGCGTTTGATGTGAAGACGTTACGTTGCACCAAAGACGTCATCGACAAGGAAACCGGTTACAACATGAACGGCGACTATTTCGGCCTGCCGTGGCCTTGCTACGGTAACGCCGCACTCAAGCACCCGGGTTCGCCAAATTTGTACGACACGTCGAAGCATGTGATGGACGGCGGCGGGAATTTCCGGGCCAATTTTGGCGTGGAGCGCGATGGCGTGACACTGCTTGCTGAAGACGGATCACATTCGAAGGGTGCCGACATCACGACCGGCTATCCGGAATTTGATCATGTGCTACTGAAAAAACTGGGCTGGTGGAGCGAGCTGACCGAGGACGAGCAAAAAGCGGCCGAAGGCAAAAACTGGAAGACTGATCTTTCCGGCGGCATTCAACGGGTGACCATGCAAAACCATGGTTGTCATCCCTTCGGCAACGCCAAAGCCCGTGCGGTGGTATGGAATTTCCCCGACGCCGTTCCGCAGCACCGCGAGCCGATTTACAGCCCGCGTCCGGATATGGTCGCCAAGTACCCAACGCACGCCGACAAGGCAGCGTTTTGGCGCGTGAATACGCTTTACAAAACCATTCAGGATAAGAATAAAGACATCAGTAAAGATTTTCCGTTGATTCTGACTTCCGGCCGGCTCGTCGAGTACGAGGGTGGCGGCGACGAAACGCGATCCAATCCGTGGCTGGCCGAATTGCAGCAGGAAAATTTTATCGAGATCAATCCGAAGGACGCCGAAGCGCGCGGCATCAAAAACAATCAGTACGTATGGGTCAATTCGCCGACCGGCGCGAAGCTTAAGGTGAAGTCGCTGTTGACCGAGCGGGTGGCATCGGGAACGACCTTCATCCCGTTCCACTTTGCCGGCTGGTGGCAGGGCAAAGACTTGCTTGACAAATATCCTGAGGGCGCGGCACCCATCGTGCGTGGCGAGGCCGTCAACACCGCAACCACTTACGGCTACGATAGCGTGACGATGATGCAAGAAACTAAAACCACGCTCTGCCAGGTTTCCAATGCATAAACCTTCGCACATGACCGCGATGCCGCGTTGCTTGCAAAATTTC
>JANMPY010000231.1:0-2296 GCA_031370095.1 Betaproteobacteria bacterium | reverse complement strand
CGAGCCCGCGCTCAACCGCGCGACTCACGTCGGCGATGAAACGATTCTTCCAATACCTGCTGCGTGAAAAATTGACCGCGACCGATCCGAGCGCACATCTGGAGTCGCCGAAACTCACACGCGGATTACCACAAACACTTTCCGAAGCGGATGTGGAAGCGTTGCTCGCAGCGCCCAATGAACACACCTCGCTGGGACTGCGTGATCGCGCGATGCTGGAGACGCTCTATGCGAGCGGGTTGCGCGTGACCGAGCTGGTGACCTTGAAAGTCGCGCAGGTGAGCCTCGACATGGGTGTGGTGCGGGTGATGGGGAAGGGTTCGAAGGAGCGGCTGGTACCGCTCGGCGAGACCGCATCCGACATGATCCAGCGCTATCTCGATTCCGCGCGCATCGATATCCTCGGTAACAAAAAATCCGACGACATGTTCATCACACAGCGTGGTCGCGCCATGACGCGGCAAATGTTCTGGCACATGATCAAACGCTACGCAATCAAAGCCGGTGTGAATAAACCGATTTCACCGCACACGCTGCGACACGCCTTCGCCACCCACCTCATCAATCACGGTGCGGATTTGCGCGTGGTGCAAATGCTGTTGGGACATGCCGATATCACCACCACGCAGATTTATACGCACGTGGCCAAGGAAAGGTTAAAGCAGATTCATGCACAGCATCATCCGCGTGGGTGAGCTGGAAAACGCAGAGATCACTTGGCAAAACGCAGCGTAGAACGCCTATTCATGAGCGTTTACGCACATTTGTGCTCTGAAAGCCGCGCCAATGCTAGAGGTTGAGCGGGGAATTCGATCCGCATGCGGATCGCCCGCGAGACGAAAGCCCGATGCAGCGGGCGGAGCGAACTGCAAGTTTTATAAAATTTATGAATCTCACCGTAGCCAATGACCAAACACTCCGAAACTCCCGCTACCTCAATGCTGAAACAACACGGCGTCACCTACACCGAGCACGTTTACGAATACGTCGAACACGGTGGCACCAGTGTCTCATCCACTTCCCTTGGCGTCGATGAACACCATGTCGTCAAGACCCTGATCTTCGAGGACGACAAACGTCAACCTCTGTGCGTGCTCATGCATGGCGACTGCAAAGTGAGCACCAAGGAGCTGGCGCGACAGATCGGTGCCAAGCGCGTCGCCCCCTGCAAACCTGAAGATGCCACGCGCCATTCGGGCTATCAGGTCGGCGGCTGTTCGCCGTTTGGATTGAAGAAGCCGATGCCGGTTTATCTGGAAGCATCGATCCTGACGCTAGAGCGCGTTCTCATCAACGGTGGCAAACGCGGTTTCCTGGTGGGGATGTCGCCACAGGATATTGTGCGGGTGGTGGCGCCGACGCTGGTACACGCGGCGTTGGTGGAATAGCCGAATTTGGAAGCGCGTTAGCGTCCGAACAAGCGCAGCAGCAAAGTCACTGCAACGCTGATTAAAATCGTGCTAGTGACCGGCAAAAAATATTCACGGCCATTGCGTTTGAAACGCATGTCACCCGGCAGTTTCCACAACCCTAATTTTGCGAGCTGCGGCGCGAACAGCCCCAGCAGAATCACCACGACAGCCAGTACCAGAATCCACTTGATCATTATTTGCGATCAACTATTTCTACGCCGACATGCTATCGCCAAACCCCGGAATTTTTTGCGCACCAGCATCGTCCCGCCGTCGCGCAATCGTTACCCCGACCATCTTCACGCCGCGCATGTGATTGATCTTGGCGACACTGACCTTTACCCACTGCGCCTTGAAATCGTGCAGCACGACTTGCGAAACATGTTCAGCCAGGGCTTCGAGCAATTTGAAATGCTGGTCTTTCAAATCACTGCGAATCCGCTCGACCACTTTGCCGTAATCGACCGTGTCGCGAATGTTGTCGCTCTCGCCGGCCGGGTGCGTATCGATGCCGATGTCAAGATTGAAATCGAGCGTTTGCGGGGAAAGTTTTTCCCATTCATAAATGCCGATCCACGCGTCGGCACGCAGCTCGCGGATGAAGATGATGTCCATATAAAGTATTGTAAAGTATCGGCATGACCAACGCTCTCATCGCCATCATTCTCGCCTATCTTATCGGCTCGCTGTCGTTCGCGGTGATTGTGAGCTGGGCGATGGGTCTGCCGGATCCGCACAGCTATGGTTCGGGCAATCCCGGTGCAACCAATGTGCTGCGCACCGGAAAAAAACTCGCGGCGATTCTCACGCTGACAGGTGACGCAGGCAAAGGCTGGTTCGCAGTATGGCTCGCGCAAAAATACGCGACCGATTTCGGACTCACA
>JANMPY010000205.1:0-1816 GCA_031370095.1 Betaproteobacteria bacterium | reverse complement strand
GCATCGACCGGAATCGTTGACTCGACCTGGAAAAAAGCGACCAGACTGCCGCCCAGATTTTCCTTGCCACGAAAACCAAGGCGGGAGTTGGATGCTTGCACTTCGCTGTGTGTGAGCAACTCTGCGCCGCCGGGGGCACCGCTCAGCGTGTTACGCGGTCCGGTTGTCGCTGTGGCACCGCTGGACTTGATAAAAGTATATTGAGGATAGAGGCGACCATAGATGGTGATCGGTGAGGCATCCTGCGCACTCGCCAACAGCGGCGCGCCGCAGGCTCCGGCAACCAGCACAGCCAGCATTTTTTTTGTATTCACAGACTTCCTCCTTAAGGATTAATTTTTTTTAGATCCGACAACGGCAATGACAACAATTTTGCAACTATATTCGATCCGCCCGGAAACAATCGACTACACGTAAATCTTTGTTCTTTCAGGCGGAACATCGGTCTTCCTGATGATATTCAAGTCGAAACGTAACAGAGGTCTCATACCCTGTCAAGCACCGTTCCGCCATGTGAACTTAGGCCGCTTTTGGCGGCAAATCCGCGAGCTCCGACTGATACGCTTCCGCCATTTTGGGTGACATATTGTGTCGGGATAAAGCATCCGCAAAAAGCTTCCTGACCACCGGACTTTCATCGGCATAATCAATTTGGTCACCACCGATGCGCTTGCTGATCCATGCCTTCGGTACGCCCTGTGCATTGCGAATAGAAACGACTTCATGCTTGAACGCGAGATAACGTGCAGGCGTGGTGCCGGTATTGAAATGTTGATGGAACCACATATTAGGCGGCACAATCATTGAGCCCAACTCCCAATCGTAGCGCTGCGGCTCGCCGTTCTCCGGCCACATCAGGCTGTAACCGTCACCGGAAAGAATAATAACGTGCGCGCCCGGACCATGGCAGTGACCCTTCTTGTAAGTACAAATGGGGAACTGCGAGATATGACAATTCATAGAGCCTTTCGCCAGATTGAAGCGAATATGCCCGCCACCAGCACCTCGTTCCTTGGCGCTGATCAGTGGCAGGTTAACCGCATCGGCAACGAAGTTGGTATCGAGCAACAAACCCTTCTGCTCACCCTTGCCACTGAAGTAGTCAGGCTCGCCCGAAAAGCGGTTCTTGAAGTCGTATTTTGTGTTGAATACAAACTCGATATCCTCATACAGGTTCACAACGGGTGGCGCGTTGGTCACGGCGACAAAGCGGGCCGCATCCTTACCTGATCCATTGAAATGCTGGTGCCAGGCATTGAGCGGAATTGCAAACAACGCGCCAGCCTTCCACTCGAAGGTGATGCGCTGACCGGCATCATTCCAAACGGTGGTCGAGCCGCCGCCCCGGAGCACATAGATCATTTCTTCAAACAACTGGCGCTGCGGAGCGAGATTTTTACCCGGCGGAATCTCGCATACATAGCAATCGTTCGAGGTACGCGACGCATCGTGATTAAGATAGACACCGCTACCTCCGCGACGCGCCCATGGCTTCAGCTCAACAGTATGTAGACTGGGCACATAGAAGGAACTAATGATGTCCAGGCCTTCGCTCTTGACCCAACGGGTGTATGGTGACTCTTTTTCGGTTGCAAACTTGTTTGCCAGTTCGTCAGAAACAATTGCGTCTTTTGCCATTCTGTTGCTCCTGCTTTGATTTTATTTGGGATGGAGATTACGCCGGTGCGAGTATTTTTTTGTGCAGATACTGCTCGATCTTGTCTGCCGTCAGCACGACACCCGGCTCGTACTCTGGTGCATTCTCCAACTGCTCCAGATCATTAAGCCCAAACTTGTTGTAGATCCGGTTGATCGC